>CAIOJS010000113.1 GCA_903858655.1 uncultured bacterium
CGGGATCCAATTTGCTGTATTCTACGTTTATTGGTGGAAGCAGTTATGACCGTGGAAGTTCAATAGTGGTTGATGGCGATACAATTTATATGGTAGGATATACTCAGTCGTCGAATTTTCCCACCACAGCGGGATGTTTCGATGCGTCATTCAATGGTGGAACAAATGATATTTTTGCATTAAAGCTTCTGATTGAAAATGATATTACTGTTGATTTTAGTTGCCCACCAACAGCTTGTATAGGTCAAAATATTACTTTCACCAACAACTCTGCTGGAGCCACGAGTTATTCGTGGTCGTTTGGCAATGGAAATTCAAGCACTAATGCAGTTCCGATTTACAGTTATCCTGCTGCCGGAACTTTTTATATAAACCTGACAGCATCGGGGACGTGCGGCAACAGCGTGCATACAGATACGATTGTAATTCTGCCTCCTCCAACATTTTCCGTTTCGCATGATACAACAATTTGTAGCGGCAGTCCTATTACTTTACATGCTTCGGGAGCTGTAAGCTACTCATGGAATACTTCTCCCATACAAACCAACTCAAATATAACGGTCAGTCCTATTACATCAACCACCTATATTGTAACTGCAACAGATGTCAACGGATGTACCAATACGGCAGACATATCCGTTCAAGTAAATAACAGCATACCCATTTCCGTTACGGCGAGTCCTCAAACTATATGCCCCGGAAATCCTTCAACCCTCACAGCATCGGGAGGCTCCACCTATATATGGAATACTGCACCTCCACAAAATGGGGCAACTATCATCGTGAGCCCCAATACAACTACGTCTTATATCGTTACAGGTTCTTCCAATAATTGTAGTGGCTCTGCAACGGTTACAGTCGTGATTGATTCAATATTACTCGTAACTGCCACCTCCACAAATGCTAATTGTGGTCAGAGTGATGCCACAGCAACGGTTACTGTTGGAAGCGGAAACTATACTTTTTTATGGAGCACCATTCCGCCCCAAACCACCCAGACAGCCACAGGACTTTCTGCAGGTGTTTATTCTGTAACCGTTGAAAATAATGGTTGCGTTGGCGTTGCCAATGTAATTGTTTCAAATAACAACGGACCCATAGCCGGATTTTATGCTAAACCGCCAACAATAACCCTTAGCGAAGAAAATATACAGTTTTTCGACCAATCTATTGGTAACATTACGAGTTGGGAATGGTATTTTGGCGATGGAACCTATGCATCAGGACAAAATCCATCTCACAATTATTCCGATACAGGTGCTTATCAAATTATGCTCATTGTCACCGATATATGGGGCTGCATTGACACAGCTTATGGAACCATATATGTGAATCCCGATTTTGCATTTTGGATTCCCAATAGTTTTACGCCCAATGGAGATGGGGCGAATGAATATTTTAGTCCCAAAGGCTATGGTTTTAATAAAAACAGCTATGAGATGCTAATCTTTGAGCGATGGGGGAAAGAAATGTTTAAAACAAATAACATCAATATTGGATGGAACGGTACTTTTGAAAACAAATATCCTTTCTCGAAAGCAGTGGAAGGAGTTTATGTGTATCTCATTGATGTGAACGAATTGAATGGGAAATCGCATACGTTCAGAGGGCGCATTTTTTTGATAAAATAGATGAATCTCTTTAGGCTAAAATTACGTTTGTTTAAATCTTTTTCACCCCTTTTTTTTTCATTTTTCCAGCTTCAATTTTCATTTCTCAAGCATCAAGTGTACATTATCCAGCTTCATAAAGTTTCTTCCAGCGTCAAGTGAACTTTTTCCTGCTTCAATTCCATTGTTCCCAGCTTCAGTTTCACAACTTGAAGCTTCGATTTCATTTTCCCCTGTTTCAATTTGACAACTTGAAGTTTCAGTTTCATTCTCTCCTGCTTCAATTTGAGTTTTCCCAGCTTCAGTTTTCATTCTTGAAGCTTCTATTTCACAACTTGAAGCTTCAAACTTAACTTTTGAAGCTTCAGGAAAGGGGGTGGATTCAATTTTTGCAAAGTACGAAAACGTGGCTGTTGCTAGTCTGATGCGAAATGCAGAGGTAGAAGCGGTAGGATAATAGTAAGATGTGAATAGAAAACTTGAAGTAACACAGACATATTCCCCCATAGCTTGTCGAAAAATGTGTTTTAAACCTACAATGCTTTGAAAAAATAATGAGCACGTACTGAAAATTTATCTCATGAACTGACCTAAATTCTATATTGTTTAATTTGCTAATCTACAATAGAAAATCAAGTTTTCAACACTAACAAATATCTTCATTTCTATTTTTTTTTAGTATAAAATCAAAAATTCTTTTTATAATGCAGCCTATCGTTCTATTTTTAATTAATTTTGCACGATAATCATATTATGTCATACCTATCCATCATCCTATCGCCCTATAAATTATTTTGCGTATTGTGCGCTGTAATTGTTACGTCGGGTAAAAAAGGGAAAGTCTATTTGCTGAAAGCCAAGTATAAATTTCCCAAAAGCGTTAGCATGGGAGATGTGAGAATCGTTGGGCGGCATATTGCGATAGGCGAGCATACCTATATGAATAGTGGTCACATTGCAACGGCTCCTGATGCGAGTGTGCGCATTGGCAGATGGTGTGCCATTGGACATAATGTAACCATTTTGGCACTGACACACGACACCAACATTGCCACGGGAGCTGAATCGCAAAGACCTTCGAAAAAAGGCGATGTCATCATCGAAGATGGCGTTTGGATTGGCAGCAATGCTATTATCACCCCGGGAGTCACCATTGGAAGGCAGGCGGTGGTGGGTGGAAATTCGGTAGTGGTGCATGATTTGCCACCCAATACGGTTTGTGCCGGAATACCATGCAAACCGCTATATAGTAAAAGTAACGAAGATATTGAAAAACATAAGGATTTAATAAAATGAAACTATTAATCACAGGAGGTGCCGGTTATATCGGCTCAACAATTGCAAATATTGCTTTGCAAAATCATATACAAGTGAAAGTTATAGACTGTTTGTGGTTTAATCAGCAAATACCGCTGATACATTACAGCAATCCCAACTACGAATTCATTAAAGGTGATATTTGCGACACTTCGCTCCACGAATCGCTGTTGGCAGATGTGGATATGGTCATTCATTGTGCTGCTGTTGTGGGCGATCCGGCAAGCAAACTTTTCCCCGAACTGACACAAAAAATTAATTACGATGCCTCCATAGCTTTATTTAATAAAGCCGTGGCGATACAGAAGAAGGGATTTATTTTCTTCTCTACCTGTTCTAATTATGGTGTGGCACAAGGCATGGCAACCGAAAATTCCGATTTAAAGCCTTTGTCACTTTATGCCGAAACCAAAGTGCATACCGAACAATATATCATTGAAAATCATCAAGAGCTCGATTATATTATTTGCCGTCTGTCCACCGTGTATGGGCTTTCGCCACGTATGCGTTTCGATTTGACGGTGAATGATTTTACGTTGAATGCCTTCCGAAAGAAATATTTAGACATCTTCCTTCCTGAATCCTACCGCCCCTATATTCATGTGTTTGATTTGGCAAGCACCATCATACAATTGGTTTTGAATTTCGACAAAGTGAAGAATAATGTGTTTAATCTAGGGTTCAATGGCGAAAATTATATGAAAATCGAAATTGCCGATGCAGTGCAAAAACACATCGCCGGGGTAAAAGTAGATATTTTGAAAGAAGGCGGTGATTTGCGTGATTATAAGGTGGACTTCTCGAAACTCAAATCATTTTTGGATGTTACGAATGTTTTTACTGTTGAAAAATCCGTAGCAGAAATCGTTTCAGTATTAGATGCAAAAATCATTACCGACTTCGATAATCCTGTGTATTATAATACCACTCCTTTTATTCCTGCATAAATGAATTTACAAAAGCCTAGAATTATTTTAGTGGGTGGCGGTGGTCATTGCAAAGCATGCATTGATGTGATTGAAGCTCAAAATATGTATGAGATTTATGGCATTTTGGATATCAAGAAAAATATCGGAAAGCGATTGTTGAGTTATAAAATCATTGGCACTGATGATGATATTCCCGAATTGGTGAACGACATGCATCAATTTTTTATTACCGTCGGACAAATTGAATCCAACGAAATACGCGTACGCATATTTAATGCCATAAAAAATGCTGAAGCTTTTCTGCCGCTCATCGTTTCGCCAACGGCTTATGTGTCCAAGCATAGCGACATAGGTGGAGGAAGCATCATTATGCATCATGCTCTGGTGAATGCGTCTGCCAAAATTGGAGAGAATTGCATTATCAAC
>CAIOJS010000114.1 GCA_903858655.1 uncultured bacterium
ATGCCATACTCACAGCCGCCAATGCCATACTCCGAGCCCCCGATGTCATACTCCTGAGTAGGGAATGCCATACTCCGACCTACCCAACGCCATACTCACAGCCTCCAACATGACACTCTTTGCCCTAAAATCAATACTTTAAGCTTTTCAGATTAAAAACCTGCCATTTTGTCACGTTTTCATATATGCCAAATAAAACATCTTTATCCCACTTTTCATAAGTTAACCCGAGCTTTCCAATTCGTAATTCGAACATTCGTAATTCGTAGAGGCAAGCCTTGGTATTTGAAATTTGAAATTTGGAACTTGAATCTTGCTTCAAAAAAGCGAAATCTGCCCATCCCCCACCTTCTCATAAGCAGGTATCTCCATCTTAATCCCATAGAAATTACACAACTTACTGAACAACGCACTCAATTTATTGTGCGCAGGCGACTGAAAACTATATTGCCCATGATAATACTTTTCATATTTCGCCAAGACACTTGCATCCCATTGCGCCAAGGTATCGAAATAATACGCCCGTTGTTTATCGCGCAAAGTCATACCAAACGCAGGTAGCACGTATGCTGCTTTGGCTTCGCGGGCTTTCTCCACCATCTGTCGGATATTCTCTTCCGTATCGTTCACAAACGGCAACACAGGCATCAGCAATATGCCTGCCCTCACGCCCCCTTCCGATAGCTTCCTCACCGCTTCAAACCGCAACGACGACACAGGCGCCCCCGGTTCCAAGATGGCAGACAACGCATCATCCGCAGTTGTGATGGTAACAGAAACCGTTGCAAACGCGCGGCTGATACGCTTCAACAGCTCATAATCGCGCACCACCAAATCGCTTTTCGTAATCACATGCACCGGAAACCGAAACTCCTCTATCACCTCCAACGCACGCCGTGTCAATTGCACCTCCTGCTCAATGGGCATATACGGGTCGTTCATCGAGCCCGTGCCTATGGTGTCCTTCTCCTTCAGTTTGCGAAGCTCCGAGCGCAACAACTCAATCGCATTTTCCTTAATCAAGATATCTTCAAAATTCGCTATGCGATAACATTCGCTGCGCGAATCGCAATAAATACATTGATGTTGGCAGCCCCGATACAGGTTCATAGCATATTTGATATGAAACCATGCGTCGGCTTGCTTATATTTCGTCAGTATGGTTTTGGCTTTTACAAACTGCTGCATACACCCGCCTCAATAGCCTAACGATTTGCCATACATCTTTTCTATCACCACCTTATACACACTCACCTCGTGGATAGACGGCGCATTATACGGAAAATCTCTACCCGTATATTTCTGCATCACGAGGTTCATGCCCGCTATCTTCTCATCATAATCCGTAATAAACTCAACCTGCCCAAACACCTGCACACTACGATATTTCATCAAATAACTACATGCCACATCCTCATGTTGCCACGCAAGCACATGATCCGTGCTAAACGCAATACACACCTGCGGATTGCTACGCAGGATGTCTATCTTTTTGCCCTCCTGTGCCGAATGCAGATAAATGCAACCGTCTTTATAACCGAAATTTAAAGGCACCACATACGGCATCAAATCCGTATCTGCCATGCCCACAAAACAAACATCACATTTCGCGATGATTTCTTCAATATTCTTCGCATCTATATAAAATGCTTTCGTTCGTAATCCCATATCTCTTATTTTTTTTCTTTGTTCAACAATAAATTCATACCTAAATTCCTTCCACGAATCAGTTCAATAACCACGACTTTCAAGTCAAGCATATTAAATATACTGATAAGTAAGGACTTCACCCATGAACAATATTTTCATATCTAACGTCGTTTATTTTTTTCAAACAAAGATATAAATATTCTTCTTACTATAACGAACAAAATTAATTATGATACCAAATATTCTCAATTTTCTGAACCAACTTTCCGAAAACAACACCCGCGAATGGTTCGCTGCCAACAAACCCCTCTACGATACTGCCAAAGCTGATTTCGAAACCATCACAGCGCGTTTCATCAAAGAAATCACTGTCTTCGATCCCGACATCCGCGGCTTGCAACCCCGCGATTGCATCTTCCGCATCTTCCGCGATGTGCGTTTCGGCAAAGACAAATCGCCCTACAAAACCAATTTCGGCGCGAGTTTCAACAAATCGGGCAAAAAGATTCACAACGCAGGCTATTATTTTCATCTCGAGCCTAACGCTTGTTTTATTGGCGGCGGTATCTACATGCCCGAACCCGAGCAGTTGAAAGCCATCCGACAAGAAATCTATTACAACTATGACGAATTCAGCGCCATCATAAACCAAAACGATTTCGTCCGTTATTTTGCCTCCATCAATGGCAGCCGCCTCAGTTTGCCCCCCAAAGGCTATCCCAAAGACTTCGCCGGCATCGAAATCCTCAAGTTTAAAGACTTCACCACCCTCCATCAATTCAACCCCCTGCAATATCCCAACGACAAACTCTTCGACTACAGCATCCCCATCTTCCACGCCATGAAACCCTTGAATGATTTCTTGAACAGGGCTTTAGCTCTTTAGGCTTTTAGACTGTTAGGAGGAAGGATGGGCATAAATAAATTGGATTCGCGAATAATTTTTAAGATTCACGGTGTAAAATCCTGATTCGCGATGCGATGTTTAAGATTCGCGAGGCGATGTTCGAGATTCGCCGATAATTTTTAAGATTCGTGGATCAACTTTTAAGATTCGACAATCAAGTTTTAAGATTCGCAGAAGAAGGTTAAAGATTCGCAGAAGAAGGTTAAAGATTCGCGGATGAAGGATAGAGATTCGCAAATAATTTTTAAGATTCGCGGATCAACTTTTAAGATTCGACGATCAACTTTTAAGATTCGCGGAAGAGGAGGAAAGATTCGCACATCAACGTTTAAGATTCGACTTTAATTTTTAAGATTCGCACATCAATGTTTAAGATTCGTGGTTCGAGATTTGATTTTCGTATTTTGATGTTTTTTTTTACCACAAGGAGCACAAGGGAAAAGCACAAAGGGCACAAGATAATCATGTTATAAAAGGGCGTATGCGATATGCCATTACATTTGCGGTAACAGAATATTAGGCAGAGCTTAAAAGGATAGGAGAGACAGAGGTTGGAACCTCTGCCTAACGAGGTATCAGGTTATATACCGCCAAGTAGCAATTCTAATCCAACTATTTTTGCAAGATCAATTAATTGTTTTTCAGTAATTTTATTAGGGGTTCTTGTGTTTGGCAGTTTTCCAAAAATATCTATAAATTCACTGCGTAATATTTGTCTTGGATCATTAATGTTTAAATAGAGTGGTTTTGTTTTCACGAAACATTGCCATGTTTTTGAATTTCTAAGATAATCTTCGTTCCATAATTTAATCCTTGCTTTACCAATTATTAATTTTTGTTTTTCACTATGTGATAAAAACGTATTAAGCTGAGAGTTGTTTTTAAAATTCCCTGCCGTTTTGTCAAAATCTAACGGATAATTATCAGGTACCATGCAATTACTTGGCATTTCTAATCCCTCTTTATGATATGCAATTGCACCTTCATGATGAGTTTTAAAAACATCCTCCACTTGTAATATTGCAACAAGATGGTGTCCTAATTTGTAAGGGAGATAAAGATCTCCTACGGTCATATAAACAATAATGTCATTTATTCGTAAATGAGGAGCAAATTTTCCTTGTCTACATAGTGATGAAATTGAAGGATATGAATTCTGAAAATCAGGTTCACGTCTACAAGATGCATCAATAAACGGTGGAAAATTGTATTTTTTTATAGCTTCTAATCCCAATTTTGTTGAACAAAGAGGTCTAAATGAATTAAGCTTTATTGTGCCATATTTTTTTATGTGCATGTGTATAAATTTTATTGGTTTCTTATAGGTTTGAATTTCAATATAAATTTGTGTTTTTTTAAATAATTTGACCTTTATCTAATCAAGTTTACAGTTTGGGCATAG
>CAIOJS010000115.1 GCA_903858655.1 uncultured bacterium
GTGGTGGCAAAAGTATCACAACCTACATGAGTTACATCTATATCAGTCAAGCCATGGGCATTCCAAAAACTGATGCTAACGATCAGGTAACGCTTTATCCTAACCCTGCGTCCGATTTCATCAATATAAATTTCGGAACTCAAACTAAAGAAGCATCTACACTGAGGATATTTTCAAATACAGGACAGCAACTTGTTTCAAAAACAATAGCTCCAAATACCAATCAAATTGAAATAAATGTTGCTAACTTGGCAACAGGCGTTTATTTCATGCAGATTGATAATGGTGATGAAAAAATGATAATAAAGAAATTTATTAAATAAACACAATCGCATACAAGAAAAACCGTTCTAATTAATAGAACGGTTTTTTTTTGCAAATAATAAAAAAACAATGTTGGGTTTCTATTGTTTTTTATAATTTTGCACAAATTTTACATCCACCTTAACTTAGAAAAAAATGCACGTATATAAATTTAGAATTATCGCAGAAGATCATGAGAACTTTTTCAGAGAGATAGAAATCAAACCTTCTCATACATTTGAAGATTTCCATAAAGCTATATTAGATTGTGTAACTTTGGAAAATGGCGAAATGGCTTCGTTCTATATTTGTGATAGTAGATGGAATAAATTAGTGGAAATTGGTTTGCTCGATATGAATCCCGCGGAAGAAGATGAGGAAGATCAAAACACAGAGCCACCGATGAAATTGATGGCAAATACTACGCTCAAAGAATGCATAAACGATCCGAATCAACGCATAATTTATGTTTATGATTTCTTTAAGATGCACACTTTCTACATTGAGCTATATGAAATCTTGGATAGAGACCCAAATAAGACATATCCACGTTGCGTGAAATCAGTTGGCGATATATTAAAACCGGCAAGCCTCATTCGAAAGAAAGATGCGGAATTAGAAGACGATGATGATATTGAGGATGAAAATGAAGATATTTTTGATGAAGAATCTGATATGCTCGATGACGAAGATAGCGCCATGTTTAATGATATTTTTGATGATACCCCTCCAGTATAAACACTATTGATGCTTCAAACTTCGTCGGATAAAAAAGAGAAATATTTTATAATCATTACCGGACCAACTGCTGTTGGCAAAACATCGCTTGCGATAAAACTTGCACAGCACTTTTCTACAGAAATTATTTCTGCTGATTCTCGTCAATTTTATAAAGAAATGAACATCGGAACGGCTGTTCCTTCAGATGCCGAACTCAACGCAGTGAAGCATCATTTTATCGGGAATCTTTCTATACAGGATTATTATAATGTGTATCGTTTCGAGCATGATGCACTCGCGTTGATTGACACGGCATTTCAATCCAAAGATTATATGTTGATGGTAGGCGGTTCGGGGTTGTACATTAATGCCGTATGCAATGGGATTGATGAAATGCCCGATGCCGATGAACAGTTGCGCGAACAACTGAACCGTACTTTTAAAGTGAACGGTATTGAGCCGTTGCGCGATCAGCTTCGGCTGCTCGACCCTGATACATATTCTACAGTAGATATTACAAACCAAAAACGTATCATTCGTGCTTTGGAAGTTTGCATCACAACAGGAAAACCTTATTCCTCTTTTAT
Organism: uncultured bacterium; assembly: GCA_903858655.1. Lineage (GTDB taxonomy): Bacteria > Bacteroidota > Bacteroidia > Bacteroidales > CAIWKO01 > CAIWKO01. The sequence goes on from CAIOJS010000115.1 coordinate 1,611, forward strand.
GGGGAATACGCATAAAAGACGCCCCTTTCGGATTATTAAAATAGGTTTGAAACGAGAACGTGAGGAGCTTTATGAAATCATAAACCAACGGGTTGACAGGATGATGGAGGATGGCTTAGAAAGCGAAGCACGTAGTTTATACGCTTTTCGGAATCAGAATAGTTTAAACACAGTGGGCTACCGCGAATTGTTTCACTATTTTGATGGGAATGGGACTTTGCAGGAAGCAGTTGATAAAATCAAAGTCAACACACGGCGGTATGCAAAAAAACAAATGACTTGGTTTTCGCGTGATACAGAAATCTCATGGTTTAATCCTTCAGAAATAGATACTATCATTTCTTTTATCAGGAATCAAATATCATAATCTAAAGCGGTATTTGAAACTATTTGTGTTTCTTTATCATCATATTCATATTCAGAAATTGCTTACGCGAATCGGTGCGGAATACGCCTTTGTTCACCGAACGAATTTCCTCAATGGTGTAGAATGACTGCGGACTAAACTTGTTGATGATGCCAACAAAGTCTTTCACTTCTGCACGTTTTACAATAGAAAAAACCACCTTTACTTTGCCTTTGCCACCCTCGGCATCCAACAGCGTCAAGCCATAGTTGGCAGCTTTCAACTGATCAATCAGGTCTTGGGTTTCGACGTTGAGAATCACACGAATGATGACATTGCCCAACGAAAGGCGCTCATCGAGCAACATCCCCACATAGTTTCCCATGGCGTAGCCGCCAGCATAAGCAACGTAGCATATAGGGTTGTCTAAATGCTTGAATATTTCACCTATGACAACCAACCAAATCAATGATTCGAAAAAGGCAAAAAGCGGTGCAAGGCTTTTATAGCCTTTGGCAACGAATATCATGCGGAGTGTGCCCACGCTTTGGTCGAAAATGCGCGAGCAAAAGATTAAGACGGGGAGGATGACCCATGTGAATATGGGAGCATCGTTGGCAAGGAAATTTAATATAACCATTTCTTTTTATTTTAGATTTATAATTTAAGAGAACCACTGAGACACTTAGCGCACTAAGAAACACTAAGAGCCATTCAACAATTCAACAATATAACAATTCAACAATTTAACAATTCTCCTTAAAACATCTTCCTATAACATCTGCGACGTTTGTGCTGAATGTGGTCGTAGTTTTTCCAGGTGGTGATGGCTTTTTGGTTGGTTTCGAAGATGCCCGTGGTTTCAACGGCTTTCACACCATGCTCAATCAATGACTTCTGCAATTCGCTTATCAATATTGCTGGAATCCCCATGCTTTGCAACTTCGGGTCAACCGCTGTTAAGAAAATATCTGCCTCCACAGGATGTTTCAAAGCCTTTAAGATAGGAATAAATCCGAAAGGCAATAAACTTCCTTTGGCTTTTTGAAATGCTTTCGACAGCGAGGGAACACAAATGATGAATCCAGCCAAATCGCCTTGCTGTGTTTCTATCAATTTCACGAAGTGATAGTTTATGGAACCAAAGTATTTCTTGATATAATAATCCATCATCTTTTTGTCGAAACTCACCACAAAAGGGAGGTCTTCGAAAGCAAGGTTGAGTAAGGTGAACACCTTGAGTCCATAGTTCAACAATTCTTTCTTCGACTTGGGGATTATCAATTTCAAATTATGGCGTTCCTTAATCAAATCAGCAAGACGGGCAGCCTTGACAGGCACTTCTTTGATGAACAAACGAAACTCAAGCCAATCTATTTCCTTCTCGTATCCGTATTTCTCGAAATGCTCTTGATAATAGGGCAAATGATAAGTGGAAGCAATGGATTGCACTTGGTCGAAACCTTCTATCAACAAGCCTTGGGTGTCGAGGTTGGTAAATCCCAAAGGTCCGAGAACACCCTCCACTTTTTGCTGTTTCAGCCAAGTTTCAGCCGTTTCGAACAGCAGTTTGCTCACCTCGTAATCATCATAGAACTCCATGCGGCATATTCGCCCAAGGTTCTCATTTTTCTTTTCATTATAGACATGATTGACAATAGCCCCTATCCTACCCACACATTTTTTGTCCTTCTCCACTATCCAAAACTTAGCCGAGCAGAAATCGTAAGCAGGGTTTTCTGCAGGGTTGATGTTGTGCCGTTCATCATTGTTCATAGGCGGCACCCAGTAGGCATTCCCTTTATAAATATCGAACGCCATGTTAACAAACTTCTTACGGTCGCTTGAGGTCACTACCTCTTTAATCTCAATTGACATAGATTTTTTTTGGCAAAGATACTACTTCCTTCAAGGATTTTGACGATTTGGTTGAACTTTTTTTTGAACAATGTAATAATTATTAAAAAAACTCTTGATTCATTTGTTTAAAATGTTGTATTTTTGTGGAAATTTTAAAACTTATTTATTATGAAAAAAATCACGTTAACGTTGTTAGCATTTGTTTTTGGTGCTGCTCTTTTTGCTCAAACCGATTTGGCTTTGGTTCGTTTTGGTAAGAGCTGGGGTTTTATTGATAAAAAAGGCACCTATATTATTAACCCGCAATTTGCCAATGCAAAGAGCTTTTCGAGCGGCATGGCACGGGCACGTACCGCCACCGAATGGGGATACATCAACACCAAAGGGACCTACACCATCAATCCACAATTTGAGAACGCTGAAGATTTTTCGGAAGGTTTGGCACGCGTTCGTAAGTTTAAACAATGGGGCTACATTGACAAAACAGGTACGTTTATCATCAATCCACAGTTTGATGGTGCTGAAGATTTTGCCGACGGTTTGGCGCGCGTTCGCAAAGGAATGCAATGGGGTTTGATTGATAAAAAAGGCACCTACGTGGTGAATCCACAATTCGACGCCATAGGTGAGTTTGTTGCAGGGCTTGCCAAAGCTCGCAAAGGCAAACAATGGGGTTATATTGACAAAGCAGGCGCGTGGGTCATCAATCCGCAGTTTGATGAAGCAGAAAATTTTTCTGATGGATTGGCGCGGGTGCGCAAAGGTTTTAGTTGGGGCTATGTGGACAAAGCCGGTATCTACGTAATCAATCCACAGTTTGAAGCCGTGGGCGATTTTAGCGGCGACTTGGCTCGTGCAAAAAAAATGAGACAATGGGGTTATATTGACAAGAAAGGCGTTTGGGTGATTAACCCGCAATTTGATGATGCTAAAGATTTCTCGGAAGGTTTGGCGCGGGTGTTCAAAGGCAGACAATGGGGCTATGTGAATACGAAAGGAACCTACGTCATCAATCCTCAATTTGATAATGCCGGAAATTTTCTTGATGGTATGGCATGTGTGCGCAAAGGGATGCAATGGGGTTATATTGATGCGAAAGGCACCTATATCATCAATCCGCAGTTTGACGATGAGATGGCTTTTTCGGATGGCATGGCTTTGATTCGCAAAGGACCTAAATGGGGATATATTGACAAAAAAGGCACTATCGTCATCAATATGCAATTTGATAGCGCGGAGAATTTTTCGGAATAAGCGTTCTTAGTTCAGAGTTCCGAGTTCAGAGTTCAGAGTTCGGAGTTCGTGTAAAAAGCCTGTCGGGTTGAAGTTCAATCCGGCAGGCTTTTTTTTCAATAGGATGATGCTTTTATCGTATCGAATTAAATTTTTCTTTATCTTTGCATTAAATTTTAAAACTATGGCACGTATTCCCGGAATTCAAATCGAAAGAGATAGCAAAGGTCGCGAAACTTATGCTCACATTGATTTAAAAAAACGTCCGGAATTTTTTCTATTTTTATTAAGGGTGGGAGCAATTACAAAAGATGAATTTGATATGGATTGGGTAAAAGATATCACTGATAAGGATATAATTGCGCAACTTCATCATGAAATTGAAAAATAAAATTGGAAACCCGAACAAAGGTAGCTTATGCTAAAAACTGCAAATCCTACTTACATCATTTTTGAACTGCGAATGGAAAAAAAGTAGTATTTAAGCATATCCAACTAACCAATTAATCCAATTTCCGTAGGCATGTAAGACTGTTACGAAGACACGTAACATTGTCAGGCTTCTAACTAACTAATATTTACTACTATTTAGGGCTTGCAGGCGCCTTACTTAGGCGAGGGGAAGGCATTTTAGCCTCCAAAGGTCATTACCTATTCCGCATAGGTCATTACCTATTCCGCATAGGTCATTACCTAATCCGCATAGGTCATTACCTATTCCGCATAGGTCATTACCTATTCCGCATAGGTCATTACCTAATCCGCATAGGTCATTACCTATTCCGCATAGGTCATTACCTATTCCGCATAGGTCGCTACCTATTCCGCATAGGTCGCTACCTATTCCGCATAGGTCATTACCTATTCCGCATAGGTCGCTACCTATTCCGCATAGGTCGCTACCTATTCTGCATAGGTCGTTACCTTTCCGGCACTGCCAAGCACCCTGCCCGCCTAAGTTACTTCCCGGGCGTGCAGCATGGCATCATTCCTTAGCTTTTAGGTGAGCACAAAACGCGTTCTGCCGCTTTGTGGCGATTCGCCGGCAGCATTGGTGGCTGTAACCGAATAAAACCGGATTGCCATCTGAGGCACATTTTTCACAATTAGCTCGCGCGAATCGGTGCCGGTGTGCACTATAGAAAATACCTGCGTTTCCATATCAGCCCACAAATACACCTGATACGTTCTGGTTTCTTTTAAATTAGCTTCTTCACCGGTCAAAGCCGTAAGATAAATCTTAATGGTTCCCATATCGGCTCCGGCAACAATTCTGCTTATCACAAGCTTATTCGGACGTGGGTGCACTTCGTTCAAACGGTTGAGGTCTAGTCCTGAGGCGAGTAGCTTTACAGAGTCGTTCAAATATAATCCGTTTGCATAATACCCAAGTCGGTGCAAACTAAACAGTAACTGGGCAGATGTGGTGTTGCGCAAGGTTTTATCGCCGCCCGTGGTGGTTGCGTTCAAAGCGTTGACTGCTGCGGTGAGTTCTGCCTGAAACACCAGTAGGGTGATTGGAGGAGTGGCAAACAAAGTCACATTTGCATAAATGCCGTTAGATATAACCTTCTGTGCCAATTTGTTAATCTCAGTAAAATCTCCAATGGCAACATGGAGAACTGCAAAAATAAAGTTTAATGTGCTCATGATTTCTAAATTTTTTGGTTAATGATTAAGTGAACTAATTTTTTTTTGATGTTATAACATGCAAAGATACACAAAAAAAACAAGCACTTCAATAAAACATAAAAAAAAGTACAAAAATAATTTTTTGTTGAAATAAATTTCGTACTTTTGACGCCTCAAATCTTTGTAGTTTTGTTTTAAAAAAAAAGTTAAAGTAAAAAATCAGTTATAACATTCTAATAAAAGTACATAATGAAAACCTCCCTATTCTCCTGTCCTGGAATATCGAAGAAAAACCTATGGAAATCATTGGCGATTCTGTTATTTGGATTAGTGCTGACTGCCCTAGCAATCGAGTTATCGGTGAATAAAGCTGAATCGGATGCCAATAAAGAATTTGTATCACAATGCAATGAAATAAAATCCGTATTGTTGGTGCGGCTTCATGCTCATGCGGAGTTTTTGCGCAGTGGTGCCGGTCTTTTCGACGCTTCCGATAGTGTCACGCGCAAAGAGTGGGCAAACTTTTACGAACATTCAAATATAAACAAGAATTTGCCCGGCGTACAAGGCATCGGCTATTCGAAGATTATTCGTAAAAGCGAGTTGCAACATCATATTGAAAGCATACGCGAGGAAGGTTTTCCCACCTACAGTGTGAAACCAAAAGGCGATAGGGCTATTTACAGCGCAATCATTTATCTTGAACCCTTTCGGGAGCGCAATTTGCGTGCCTTTGGCTATGATATGCTGACCGAACCCGTCAGGTGCAAAGCCATGGAAACATCGCGCGATTCGAATCTGGCAGTGCTTACGGGCAAAGTTAAGCTAGTGCAGGAAACTCAAGAAGATGTTCAAGCGGGCACACTGATGTATGTCCCCGTATATCGCCATGATATGCCCATCACCACCGTTGAGCAACGCCGCGCCGCCATCAAAGGCTGGGTCTATAGCCCCTACCGCATGAACGATATGATGGAAGGCATGCTGGGCATTTGGGATTCAACCCAGCAAAAAAGAATCCGTCTGAAGGTGTATGATAATGACACCCTGTCGAGCAATACACTTTTATACGACAGCAAAAGAAATGATACGCTTGCCAACACCCCTCCTGTTTCGTGCAAGAATGTTTTCCCCATTGATTTCAATGGTAAGCGCTGGATATTGAAGTTCACCCAATCGGAGCCTCAAAGCTTATGCCTGCAAGGAGAATCACTCACAATAGCCATTAGTGGACTCGCCATTAGTTTATTATTGTTTTCCATATCCTTTTCTTTGTTTAACACCCGTCAACGTGCGCTTCAGATAGCTGATAAATTGACCCGGGATCTTAAAGAAAGTGAACTGAAGTTTTCAACCGCCTTTCATTCGAGCCCGCAAGCCATCAATATCACTTGTCTAGACGATGGATTGATACTTGAAGTTAATAAAAGCTTTGAACAAATACTTGGCTTTACCAAAGAAGAAGTCATTGGTCGCTCAACCCTGGAACTCGGCATTTGGCTTTCGCCCGACCAAAGAAAATATGTCACAGATATACTACGCAAAGAGGGACACATTCTTAACCACGAACTGCGCATAAAGACCAAAACCGGAACCATATTGAATGTGTTGGCTTCTATTGAACTTATTGATTTTTCTGGTAAAACATGTATGTTGTCCACCTACTTCGACATCACCGAGCGCAAACGAGCGGAAGAAAAACTCATAGAAAAAGAAGTATCCTTGCGCTATGCGCAACAAATAGCCAAAATGGGCAGTTGGAAACTTGAATTGCAAACTCAACATATCAAGTGGTCTGAAAATACTTTTGATTTTTATGGATTCGACCCATCCAAAGTGGAACCAAGTTTGGAATTATTTAAAAGCACCATATTCCCCGAAGACCTCCACTACTTTAATGAAATGTTTGCCAAAATTATCACTGAAAAAGAACCCCTTAGTTTCGAACTACGTGTGATAGTAAAGAATAATGCTATTAAATGTATTCAAAACGAGGTAGTACCTATCATAAAAGATGGCATTCTTACTTACATTACAGGAGCCTTTATTGACATCACCAAACGCAAACAAACGGAGGAAACCATTTCTATGCTTGCTCATGCCATACGAAGCATCTCAGAATGTGTAAGCATCACGGATACTGAAGATAAGATCCTCTTCGTCAACAAAGCCTTTCTCCAAACATATCAATATGAGGAACACGAACTTATTGGACAACCTATCACTATTATTCGTTCTCCCAATAATCCTACTGACATTATAAACCCGATATTGCCATCCACGCTGAAGGGAGGATGGACCGGCGAGCTTCTGAACCTAAAAAAGGATGGAACTGAGTTTCTGGCGTTTGTTTCCACCTCTGTAATTCTAAATGATATGGGCAATCCGGTTGCCCTCATTGGTATCGCACGCGATATTACTGAAGACAAAAAGGCACAAGAGAAACTTCTTTTCATACAAAAAGCCATTGACTCTGCCACCATTGCCATTGGCATTTCGGATGCGCAAGGGCGCCATTTTTATCAGAACAAAGCCTCGTCCGACATGTTTGAATATGCAACAGCCGAAGAGTTGGCAGCAGCGGGAAGTGGTACGAGTGTCATTGTTGATGCTGAAGTTGCCAAGCAAATGTTTGCAAGCATTATGGCAGGTAATTCATGGTCGGGTGAGTTAGACATGAAAACCAAAAGCGGTCGCATATTTCCTGCTTATGAGTTTGCCGATTCTATAAAAGATAATGAAGGAAACATCGTTGGGCTTATTGGAATCGTCACCGACATCTCTGAACGCAAACAAGCCGAGAAAGATATTCTTGAAATGAACCAAGAACTATCAAAATATCTTCAGGTGATTTCTCACGATTTGCGTTCACCTTTAGTGGGTGTTCAAGGTTATGCACAGCGCTACGGCACACAAACAGAAACACTGAAAACCATCTTAGCCAATTGCCATTTCGAAGCAGCCGACAAAGAGCAAATTGATAGAATCACGTTTGAAGATATGCCTAAATCTTTAAACGCCATCTTGGCAAGTGTGGATAAAATGGATAGACTTTTAAATGCTTTGTTGAAAATATCCAGATCAGGAAGGGATTCACTGCTAATCAAAGAAGTTAATATGAATCAACTGTTCAGTGCCATTGTTGCCACTTTAAACTTCCATAAAGAAGAACATGCTGCGCAAATAAACATTGCTGATCTTCCCGATTGTTATGGCGATGAGCACCAATTGAACCAATTGTTTACGAATATCATGGGCAATGCTATCAAGTATTATGACCCTTCGCGGCAACTCATCATTGAGGTTTCGGGTTATGAACATCACAACAAAATTGTCTATGGTATTAAAGACACCGGCATCGGCATCCCTGCTGCGAAACTTGAGAAGATATGGGAGGTATTCTATAGAGTTAATCCCACATCACCTCTTGCGGGTGAAGGCATTGGTCTTAGCTTTGTGAAACGCATAGCCGACAAACACAAAGGCAAAATCTGGGCAACATCCACTGAAGGTGTGGGAAGCACCTTTTTTGTAGAACTACAACGAAATGAATTTACGGAATAGCTTTATAGTTCCGAGTTTCGAGTTCAGAGTTCGGAGTCGGCATTTGGAGCTTGGAATTTGGATCTTGGTGTTTGGAATTTGATATTTGGAGCTTGGTATTTATATATTGTGTAATTTAGCGGAAAATTTGGCTTCATGACTATACAGCAAATCCTCATCAAATATTGGGGTTATTCAACTTTCCGTCCCATGCAGGAAGACATCATCCATTCGGTGCTTTCCAACCAAGACACATTGGCTTTGCTACCTACCGGTGGCGGCAAATCCTTGTGCTATCAAGTGCCGGGCATGGCGCGTGAGGGATTGTGCATAGTGGTTTCTCCTTTGATTGCTTTGATGAAAGATCAGGTCGCTAACCTCCGTTCGCGGGGCATCAAAGCCATAGCCGTATATTCAGGCATGACCACCGAGCAGATAGACATCGCTTTCGACAATGCAGTCTTCGACAAAGAAGTCAAATTCCTGTATCTTTCGCCCGAACGTCTGCTGACAGGTATCTTCCGCGAACGCCTCAAACGTATGAAAGTTAATTTGCTGGCTGTGGACGAAGCGCATTGCATTTCGCAATGGGGATACGATTTTCGCCCGCCCTATCTGAAGATTGCCGAAATCAGAGACTACATCCCCAATGTTCCCATATTGGCACTCACTGCAACGGCAACATCTTTGGTGGTTGAAGACATTCAAGAGAAGCTTCTTTTCAAGAAAAACAATGTGCTCCAGGTGAGTTTCGAGCGCAAGAACCTCTCCTACTTTGTCCGCAAAGAAGAAGACAAGCTTAATACGCTGCTCAAAATTGCTATCAAAAACAAAGGGACGGGTATCGTGTATGTGCGCAATCGGAAAAAGACCAAAGAAGTTTCCGATTTCTTAAACAAAAACAAGGTGAGCGCCGACTACTATCATGCAGGCCTAGAACATAAAGTCCGCGACCAAAAACAGAACGCTTGGTGGCGCAATCAAAAATATGTGATGGTTGCCACCAATGCCTTTGGGTTGGGCATAGACAAAGCTGATGTACGTTTTGTGGTGCATCTGGATGTGCCCGAGAGCATCGAAGCCTACTTTCAGGAATCAGGGCGTGCGGGACGCGATGAAAAGAAGGCGTATGCCGTGTTGCTCTATGAGAATGCGGACGTGATGGATGCCTACAAGAATTTTCAAGACGCCTTTCCCCCGAAAGACATGATTCGGAAAGTATATGACTGCCTGTGCAACTATTTCCAATTGGCGATGGGCAGTGGGCGCGACACTAGCTATAATTTCAATATCATCGAGTTCTCCGACCACTATAATTTAACATCAAGGGTGGCATACAATGCCATCAAGTTTTTGGAAAAGGAAGGCTACATACTGCTCTCCGAATCCTTTAACGAACCGTCGAAGTTGTTTTTCAGCATCAACAATACTGAGTTGTATAAGTTCCAACTGCAAAACCCGCGCTACGAGAACTTCATCAAACTCATATTGCGGCTTTATACCGGTTTGTTCAACGATTATGTGAAGATAGACGAAAGCGACATTGCCCTGAAAATGAACATCACCTTAGAGCAAACCATAAAGACTTTGAAAGATATGATGGTACAGAATGTGTTGCACTACGACCAACGGTCTGATTTGCCTGCCATCATCTTCACCTCCGAACGTCAAGACAGTCGCGACATATTGCTGGCAGACGAAAACTACAAGATACTGAAAGAAAATGCCCTGAAACGCTTGGAAGCCATCACCGAATATGTGTCGGAAAGTAGCAAATGCAGAAATCAATTCCTGTTGGACTATTTTGGCGAATCGAACAGTAAACGCTGCGGCATCTGCGATGTGTGTGTCAACAGAAATCAACTGAGCCTGTCGGAACTCGAGTTTGATAAAATCGTGGAACGCATCAAACCGCTGCTCCGTCAACAGAGCTTATCCTTAAAGGATATCATCGAAAACCTGAAAGGCATCCCCGAAGATAAGCTCATCAAAACATTGCGATGGCTTACTGATAATGACAAAGTCATCTACCAAAAAGATGGGACGTATAAGTGGAATATGTGATTGGGAGTGCTTAAAGTGCCTAGAGTACTTAAAGTGTCTAAAGTGCCTAGAGTACTTAAAGTGCCTAAAGTGCCTAGAGTATTTAAAGTGCCTAAAGTACTTGGAGTGCCTAAAGTATTTAAAGTACTTTTAGTTGCCGAGTGATTATTGTTTTATCAGCTTCTGTGTCCAGACACCTTTATCCGTATAGGCTTTCAGGATGTAAACTCCGTTGGGAAGATTGCTTACGTCCATTTGTGTAGCATGATCAGTGAGCTGCAAAGTCTTTAGGATTTGTCCTTCTAGGTTTATTATTTCAATCTTCGAATGTATTGCTGATTCTATGGTGATGTTATCCTGGGTTGGATTGGGATAAATGATGAGCGTTGCTACTTCAGTCACTTCTTCTACTGCAGCAGGCATACAACTTTGCAAAGGTGCGCCCACGGTAACGAATAAGGAATCCACCGTGATGACACGATAGGAACGATTGAAGGCAGCTGCAGTTTGCACATAACGCGTTTCGCCTGTCCAATTCTCGTTAACCGCATTGCCGGCTCGGATGGCTACCACATTTTTATGCTCATGCCCCGAAAGTACAATATCCACATGATTGGAATCGCAAATATTTAAGAAGGTCGGTCTGTTGTTCAAGATGGAACCATCTGCTGCATCCACCACAGTGCTTGTATTGGGCGAACCGTCGGCGTTGGTGCCAATGGCATTGACAGGAGGATGATGCATCACAATGATTTTCCTTTTATTGGCATTTATACTTAGCGCATGCCTCAACCATGTGCATTGTTCCACAGAGATTCCATGCCCTTCGGGACTGGTGATGTTGATGTCTTCCCAAATGGGACGATCATCGTCATAGCCCGTGCGCAGAAATATGATAGCCGCATATTGTGTATTGAGTACATAATCGGAATCGGGTGCTATATAGTGTGGATAATATTGAAGTGCGGCGTTCGACAAGGGCGGGATAAGCGTGGTGTAGTACTCATGATTGCCACCTACAAAATAGATGGGAATGGTTTGTGCCGAATCAATAAAATAGCTGCCATTGGCTGGATAGCTTTGCGAAGGAGGATACAAATATTGCGTAAGCTCGGGATACATGCCCGAAGGTCCGCTGTTGCCAATGTTTGCTATATCGCCACTCACCACCACAAAGGCAGGCTTGGGACTCATGTTGGCAAATTCTTTGATATAACATTGAAAAGCTACGGCATGATTGTCGCAACTATTCACGTATGAAACAGCATCGGAAACATGCAAATCGGTAATATGGACAAAAGAATATTGCGCACTGGTGCTTTGCGTAGAAAACAGTAGTGGCAGGCTTGCCAGGCAAAATAATAGGAAGTGTAAAGTTTTCTCTTTCATAAGTACTCCTTCTTTAAAAAATTATGTATTCAATCTTTATTACACTAGGGCTCTTTTCTTCAATCACAGCAATATCAACTGTTTCGATAGTATGAAATAATTACCGTCAGTATAACACGAAAATATTTTATGCAAAGTTAACATTAATTTTATATTGCGATGCAAAAAAAGAAAAATATTTGCTTGGAAGAAAAGCTTCCCATAGATTGAGCATATAGACCAAGACGGAGAAACAACCACTGAGACTCCCGACCTGCGGTACGGGACAGGACAAAGAACACTTAGAAGCACTAAGAAGCATCAACAATAGAACAATCAAACAATAGAGCAATAAAAAAAGCCTACCCTTTCGAGTAGGCTTTCTAACCATTAAAATTTAATCCCATGTCAAGGACCAAACTATCTTTCTTTAAAACTATTTTTCGTAGTCTTTATTGTATTTTATCCACCAATTTTAAATCCACTCAATTATCAATTCTAATTCGTCGGTGGTGCTGAGGTTGCGGATGATGAGGAACGGATCGGTTGGATTGTATGAAGATTAAGAATATCAAAGGAATTACGACTAAGAAATTTATGAAAGAGTAAACAAGCCTCCCTTGACCAATTAAATCGTTCCCTTGACCAAGTGAATTGATCCTTTGACCAAGTGAATCAATTACATTACAAAGTAAACATTATCCGTTACAATATCATATACTATCATGAATAGTAAATGCTTTGTTTTTCGGGCGCGAATTGATACTAGGGAATGGTGATTGTTTTTATATGCTAGCAATCATTCATTATTATTAAGATAGACAAGACGTTAGGAAAACATAATAGTTGCAATTAAGCATGGACTAGTCTATCATTAATATATATAATGTTTCACAGGCAACCTTTTTCATCTTTTTTACATCTAAATGCATCAAAGATTAAACAAATGAAAAAAAATACATTTTCTATTATCCTTGTTACCACATTGATTATATTTATATTCTTGGGTAAAACAACTACTGCCTGCAACGCTAATTTCACTCATACCAATGCCTGCGCAGGCGATACGGTGTGGTTTTTTGCCGCCGATCAGTTTGCTGTTTATACTTGGGATTTTGGTGATAACTCTTCGGAAGTAAACGTTAATCATGATACCAATACTTTTCACGTTTACGCTACGCCCGGTACCTATATCGTTATGTTGTTTGTGAATGTAGGGGCAGAATGGGATTATTCAACGCAAATAATTACAGTGGGTACCGATTGTTTTTATGCTAATTATACAACTACGTGCGGAGGCTCTAATTATATGTATTTTTATAGTCAGAGCCCCGGAGCTGTTTGGCAGACATGGAATTTTGGCGACCCTTCTTCAGGGGTAAATAATACATCTACTGATTTAAATCCCTATCACTTATATCCAAATCCGGGTACGTATTCCGTTATGTTAATTGCGAATAATGGGAGCATTGCAGATACGAGCACTCAAACGGTGGTAGTTCCGGTTAACTGTATAGGAGCTACATTTTATTCGGGGAGTTTTGCAAATTGTGTGCAGGATTCAACTGTTTTTAATGTTTCCTATAGCGGAACTATCACTACTTATAACTGGAATTTCGGAGACGTGGCTTCAGGAGCTAATAATATCTCCACACTAGCCAATCCAAAGCATCAGTATTCTGCTTCAGGAATTTATATGGTGACTTTAATTATTTCAAATGGAGTTGATACCCAAACCATTCTTTATTGTTTGAGCGTGGTGGATTGCAATTGCTGGGCGGGAGATGCCAATGGAGATGGAGAAGTGAATGCCGATGATATTTTCCCATTGGGTATGTTTTATGGTGATCATGGTCCGAAAAGAACCGGAGCAAGTAATAGCTTTACGTCGCAGCCGGGAACTGATTGGCTTAACTATAATAGCTGGATGTATCTGCAAGCCATGAAGAATAAAAAAATTGCTGACTGCAATGGTGATAGCACAATTAATGCTGCTGATTTGACTGTTGTGATGGCTAATTATGGCATGAGTCACACGACGCACAACAATGTGAGCGGAATGCCGGAAGCGACAGCAGCAGATCCTTCACTCTATATCCAACTACCTTCGGGCTCTGCTACTTCGGGCGCTACTATCACGGCTCCCATTTATCTAGGGACTGCAGCTCATCCCTGTGTTTATTTATATGGTTATTCTTTCAGTATTAATTATGATCCGGCTTTAATTGTTCCCGGTTCGGCATTTATCAACTTAACTTCAAACTGGCTTGGAAATGCAACTAATGAATTAATGCTTACGCATGATGATTATGCCAACGGGAAAATAGATGCTGCGGTGGTTCGATATGACAAAACACAAATAGCTTCGGGTTTTGGGCAAATAAGTACGATTACTTTCACCTTGCAAAATGCTGTGTCGGGGACGCTTAAACTCACCTTTAGTCCTTCTGCCAAGGCGTTATCTACAACGATGTATGCTGCTACTTTATCAAGCAATATGGAAGTCTTTAGACCAATATATCTTGTGGAAAGCACCTTAAGTGTGGCTTTGGGAGTTGCATCTTATGGTGATGACAATGCCGTAGAACTATATCCAAATCCTTCTAAAAATACTATTAATGTCACTATATCTCAAGAATCAGAGATAGAGATTCTGAATTTAGCCGGACAAGTATTAGAAACCATAAATGCTGTCGGAAAGCAAATAACCATTGATATTTCGGACCTGACAAGTGGCTTGTATTTTATGAAGATTAAGAATGTGAAAGCAATTACGACTAAGAAATTTATAAAGGAGTAAAAAAGAAAAAGAATTGTTGACTTCGGTTAACCCGAATGCTAAAGCCAAAATGGTTCGCAAAGATTCGATTAGCAAACCAACCAATAACCTTTGTGCTTGTCCATAATGGCATAGGCTCAGGTTAGAAGTTTTCAAACTTCGTAATTAAATTTAAAGGCTTGCTTACAGATAGGCAAGCCTTTTTTTTAAGCTCAGGGGACAAAAATGTTTCCCACAGATTTCGCGGATTGACGCGAAGGAAACTTTAAGGCATAGGCTCAATAGATTTAAAATTTGAGATTTTATGTTGTTGATTGTTAGTCTCAGTTGATTTTGAAATGAAATACAAAGTTATTTTTTTTCGACTTTACAGCCAATTTCAGCTTTATATTTTATGAATTATATTTTAAACAATTGAGTGTTTATAATGGATACATAGCATTATATTCATCACATACGATGAAACAACATTAATTCATATAATGTGATGTATCACAATTGATGAAACAACATGGATTAATGCAATGTGATGTATCACATTTGATGAAACAACATGGATTCATGCAATGTGATGTATCACAATTGATGAAACAACACAGATTCATATAATGTGATTAATCACAATTGATGAAACAACATTAATTCATATAATGTGATGTATCACATTTGATGGATCAACATTAATTCATGTAATGTGATTAATTATATTTGAACAGTTGTTCGAAGTGTGCAACTACCCGCTGTGATGAAATTCCGACCTCAGTAATACCTACCCTTCCAGACTTTGCAAAATGAAAAAACAATATAAGCATAAAAACAATTTAGCAAAATAACAATGTAACCATTAAACAATTTATCCATTCACCCATATATATTTGAAGAAAAAGATTTACTTTTGCAAAAGAAAATTAGAAACCTAAGAATTCAAAAATAGTCAAATATAGCATAGGTCTAATAAAAAACTCTTAATTATGGATATTAATTATTATGAAAGAAGCGGACGAGTTATTGCGTTCAATAACGACGAGTCGTACATACATCCTTACATTTTGCTAAGCGATAGCGTCATGTATGCATCTAAAACAATGCATCTCGTGTTTCTTTATATGCATCTTGATTTATATAAAAATGAACATATCGAAAAAATGGTTCCATTTTTCTTTCAACCCAAACCTGGTAACAAGGATATATTGGCAGTTTTTAATGAACTCCAACCGATGATAAAAAAAATACGCAAGATGCCCCATAAGACCAAACCCATGCTTGTGGCTATTGCCACGTATAATCAGGTGTTAAAAAAAATGCTCAACATCATGAAGTTGGATATAGAAATTTTGTTCGAAAAAACAGAAATATTGAACCTGATTCCTTTTGTTGAAAATTATATATGGACTACAAAATACTTCGACCCCACGGTGGCTTCCAATAAAGAAGACTATTATATCTCCGAACTGGCGGAAATCATCCTGGAGCGCAAAAATCTTTTTGCCTTCGACTCTAATGTAGATGAGCTTTTCGTTCCTGCACCTCTTGATGTTACAAAAGATCAAACGTTTGATTTTATTTCAATACCGTTGTGGACAGTGCCTCCCATGATTGGCATGACATACGAACAATTGCAACATTCGCGCGAAAATCTTCGTGCGCCGCTTGTCCCATTCAAAAAAGACCTCAAAGAACTTTCCGAAGCATTGTTCCCTCTGGATTTCTCACCCGAGAACTTGCAACAAATCCAACAACTATGTAAAGAGAAAATTCTCCCACATCAAAAGCCGATTCAAAAAAATATTGATGAAAGTTTATATCTTTCTCAATTACGCAACAAATATCCCGGCGATTTTTACGAAACATTTCATTTGGGCATCACTTCTGCTGAGAAATTAGTGGACTACTATGAAAAGACCGAGAATATTGAGCCGTATGTCGCCGCACAAATAAAAGAACGCATCAGTCGTCACATGAATCTAAAGGCGAGTTATGTGTTCACTTATTTTCAGCTACATGTCGGAAAAGCAATAGAGATGCCGTAGAAATTAGTTGCCAGATGTTTGCAACTTCACATTTGCCGAATGCAACAAAAACATAAAATAAAAGTATAAAGTTTAAAAACTTGCAGCAAGACTGTGGGGTGATAGCCTCTGTTGGGTTAAAGGGTTTCAACTTCAGTCTATACTTTTAAGGCTGTGCCAATAAATAAAAACTGACCATTGAACCAATCAACAATTCAACAATCCAACAACCAAACAATTCCCCTCCCCCATTTTTCATTCAAATCCTCATAAGGGTAAATCCCCTTTCATGTGTATATATAGTATCGCATATAAAATTTTTTGAAACAGATATGAATTTAATATTAAATTTGCACCCAAATTAAAATAGAAAGCACAACGATGATATTTCTTTTATACATGAAGGGATTTTTAAGCAATGTCGTCTAACAGTAATATAATGTTTCAATTCAATGCAAGCATAACAAAAACTAAATAAATTATTAAGTAAACCAAATCTTTATGAACAAGAAAATCTTTACATTTCAGCTTATTTTATCGCTATGTCTTTTTGCTTTTACGCAAGCCAAGGCACAACAATGGGGTTTATATACCCTTTATGCCACCAAAAACGGCACACAAGCATTTCTGGTTGACACGGCAAACACACCCGTCACCTACAAAACATGGAATTTTGCTACTGACAGAAAAACTGTCTATTCCACCTACATGACTCTAGGCGATACGCTAGTGAGAAATTACAAACCGGCAGCAAACACATGGAGCACAGGTCCTATTCATGGGGGTTTGCAGAAAGTGCGCTGGGATGGAACAGTAGTTTGGGATTGGACCTATTTTCTTACCAATGGCTACAGTCTTCATCATGATATGTGTCCGATGCCTAACGGAAATATTTTATGTATATCCTATGATTACCGAACTGCCGCTGAAGCCACGGCTGCAGGTTGTTCTACTGCTGCGGTATTATATTGCGAAAAAATAATAGAAGTACATCCAACGGGTGTGGGGACAAATTCTGCTTTATGGGGTGGCACAATAGTGTGGGAATGGAAACTTTGGGATCACCTATGTCAGAACACCAGTTCTGCCAAACCAAATTATGTGACTTCATTTGCCAATAACCCTCAGATGTTGAATATCAATTATGCCGGCACAGGCACCGCTCCCGACAAATGGCACATGAACGGCATTGATTATAATCCTACCCTCAATCAGATTGTGGTGAGTATGCACTTCATGAATTCTGTTTTTGTGATTGATCATAGCACCACGACGGCGCAAGCAGCAGGTCACACGGGTGGCAATTCGGGTAAAGGAGGCGACTTTCTCTATCGTTGGGGCAATCCTGCTTCCTACGGAGCAACAGGAACTACCATATTTAATGTGGTGCACGATGCCCATTGGGTTCCCGCTGATAATCCTAATTATCCTAATTTTTTAGTAGGATTCAACAACAATTCGGGCGGCGGTAATTCAAAAGTAGATATTTGGGGTCCACCTTATGCTGGAAACAATTATACGCTCAACGCAGGTATTGCCACGCCACCCAATTATGCTTATGAGTTCACTTCCGTATTCACCTCAAACAATGAAGGCAATTCACAACAACTCCCCAATGGAAATATGTTGGTGAATAACTCTTTTGGAGCCGTTTATGAAGTGAATGCAGCGGGCACTCAGCTCTGGACTAAAGCTGCAACAAATTCAACACATGCATATAGATTCTCACTTTGCTATGTTAGAGGACCTATAGCAACGGCAGGGGCATCTTCCACATCGGTTGTATCAGGCACCCCTGTCACATTGAGTTCATCAGCTTTGTCGGTCACAGAAACCAATCCAACCTATATCTACTCTTGGTCGCCTGCCACTATGACCGACCCAAATATCGCAAACCCTGTTGTTACACCAAACTCAACCACCACTTATACCGTATTGATAACCAACACAAGTTTAGGATGCACCTCAACAGCATCAGTAACTATTAATACAACGGTAGGAATCAATGAAAATGATAAGGTTGCGGATGTGACACTCTTTCCAAATCCAACAACAGGAATCATTAATTTGAGTGAAGACTTTGTAGGCAACAGCGACTTCGAGATTGTAGTCAGCAATTCCATTGGAAAAATCATACTTCAAGAAAGAAACGAGAAAACAATAGACCTTTCAGCCTTCAGCAATGGCATCTACTATGTAGTGATTCGAGCGAAAGGCATGAATAGTATAAATAAGAAAGTAATTTTGATGAAATAAATACCTTAAACACTTAATATCATGAAAAAAATTCTACTTACAACACTTTGTGTTTTACTTTTTGGAGCCGGGACTTTACTAAAAGCTCAACTATTCACGAATTACACAACTGTCAACGGACTTCCCGATAACTTCATTTGCGGTGGCGTTGCTGTGGATAACAATAACAATAAATGGTTTGGCACCTCTGCAGGTGTAGCAAAATACGATAACACGACCTGGACTACATATAATACCACGAATGGGCTGATTGACAATTACACTACTTGCATTGCCGTAGATAAGAACAACAATGTATGGGTAGGTACGAACTTAGGTGTCAGCAAATTTAATGGCACCACCTGGACTTCCTACACTACAACCGATGGCTTGATTGACAATGGTGTGGTTTACATTGCAGGAGATAATGATGGCAGCGTTTGGTTCGTAACAGCAGTTGGTGCATCCAAATTCAATGGAACCACTTGGACAAATTACACCACATTGAATGGTTTGCCTACCGATGTTCTTTTTTATGTTGCCGTAGAACCTTCAGGAAACAAATGGTTTGGCACTCAAATGCAGGGAGTTTCTATCTTTTACAATACTACTTTCAGCAATATCTCAAAAGCAACGATGGATAGTTTAGTGGATGATAATGTTTTTGCTGTAGCTATTGATAAGTTAGGACAAAAATGGCTAGGAACACGTTATGGAATTTCGAAACTTGGCTCATCAAACAATTGGCTGAAAAATTATCGTCCGGCTGATGGAATTTACAATGAATGGGTTCATGATATAAAGATAGATTCAAACAATAACGTTTGGATTGTTTGCTTTACCGATTATAATGTTGATGGAGGAATTTCAGTGTTTAATAGCACCTCATGGCATTCCTATTCCACTGCTGACGGCTTGGCTGACAAACAAGTTATTCGTTTGGCGATAGACAAAAGTAACGATGTGTGGATTGCCACAGGCAATGGGGTTTCCAAATTTGCGAACCATGTAGGCATCAGCAAAAATCAAGCAGACGGACCTTTCAGCATCTCGCCCAATCCGGCAAATGATGTAGTGTATATCAAGGATGACAATAATGCTATTCGTCTTGGCATATACAATCTTTTAGGTACTTTGATTAAAGAATATGTGCTAACAGGCACTTCAAATAGTATTAAAATCAATGATATACCTGCAGGAATGTATGTAGTTCAACTCACGGATAAAAACGACAATACATCCTCGACAAAACTTATCAAGCAGTGATACGAACCTTCATTCGCCATTTAAAGTATGTACTGTTTCTGATAGCCATCAGCTATTCGTATGTATCAGCTTATGCGCAGGATGATTTTTATGATATGAATGTTGTTAGGGAAATACGCATAACTTTTAAAGAGCATAACTGGGATGCCAAGCTCGATAGTTTGTTTGAATTAGGCACAGATGACAGATTATTGGGTGATGTTACTATTGACGGACATGTCTTTCATAATGCAGGAATACGGTACAAAGGATACAGTTCGTGGTCGGCAAATCAAGTAAAAAATCCGTTTTATATTAAATTGGATGAATGTGTAAAGAATGCTAATTATGAAGGCTTTTCCAAATTAAAACTCAGTAATATTACTCATGATCCCTCGTCCATAAGGGAGGCTTTGTCGTATGAAATTGCTCGTAAATACATGCCTGCCGGAAGAGCAAATTTTGCCAATGTTTATGTAAATGATACCTTGATTGGATTGTACACCAATGTTGAGGCGGTGGATGATAATTTTACTCAGCTTCATTTTAATTCGAAAGGAAATAGTTTTATTAAAGGTAGCCCTGTTCCCCTTGTTTATCCTTACGGAGAAA
>CAIOJS010000116.1 GCA_903858655.1 uncultured bacterium
AGGTTTCAAAGTATCTTTTAATTTAATGGCTTTTTGCAATATCTCGAACCAAAAGGGTGCACCCATAGAGATACCTATGGCTGTTATTAAGAACCCTAATAAGGAACGTGGGTTGGTCGCCATTAACCAAAAGTACCACAACTTGTCCCAAAACGTAAGCTTTTGGTTTTGCACAATAGGCGTTTTTGCATTTTTTATGGTATATATCTTAGTCAAGCATTCATCACCCACATTGACCGCGCGTTTTCTATACTTAGGATTATATATGCTCAACTTCGACAAACTATCCGCTTTTCTGTCACGTTCAAAGTTTTTTGGCACGTTCCATCCGATAGCTAATAAGCTATTAGGCTCGTCCAAATCTCTTTTCATCATCCTATACAAACTTCGTATTTCAACTGCCATAGAATCTTTTTTCCGATTGGTTGAATCGCTTTTCATCTTGGTATAAGTGGAATCTTTTGCAGCCGTTTGCATATATGAGGAAGCTAATTGAACCAAATCATTCCTCACCTTGTCATCTCTTGATAGCTTATTGGATAAACTTACAATGTCAACGTTGAATATAATGGCAATCAGGTAGCCAATCACGAAAAGATATATACGCATATTCCTTTTGTAATACCCTTTTAAACGCTCCATGGTTTCGTCATACCAAACCACGAGCAGTTTTTTGAATGATTCGGTATTCTGTTTGGCATCGCGCCACAGGGATTTGATATGACTCAGCGTTTCATCATCAATAGACAAATCCGATCCTTCAAATTGAAGCACGTTGGTTTCAAGAATATTATTTATCCTATCTTCATCCTTCTCACCAACGCCATTATTGATCAATATATCATATAAGGTCTTTGCAAACGTCTCAGGTTTGATATACGAAGGACGCTTATACCAATTAGATACAGCTAGATATTTAATAGAAGGTTGTTCATAAAACATAGATGAAAGTGAATGTTCTTCTTTCAATTTAGGAATAAAAGGGTGCAGAAAGAAAAACAATAAATTCTTCAGACCAATGAAAATGCGATAGAAATAGTTTCTACCATTGGTCTGTTGAAAGTGAGATTCATGGTCGGAAAGCATCTTATGAATTGTTTTCCGAAGCATACGGGCTCGCAACACTAACACACTTGAAATCATTTCCTGTATAGCCGAAGCAAAAAGGCTATAAATCATAAAAACAAATATCAAACCAATGGCGACTTCTAAAATTTTTGAACCAAACATAATTTTATAATATTAATTAATAAATAGGGTTAGAGTTTAAAAATGGCTTCTTTTATAGCTACATAAACAAGTTGTTCCTTGCTACTATTCTTTAATGATTTTCTTAAATTCAAACGTTTTACCATTATCAAATTTTATGACGTACACTCCTTGTGAGAAGCTATTGGTTGCCACACGTGTTTTCTCCACGAAACTTCCTTTTGTTATCATCTGACCTAAAGCATTTACAATTTCATAGTGTATCAACTCATTGTTTCCATTCATCTCAATAATTAATTCATTTGAAACAGGATTTGGATAGACTTTGATGGTCTGATTGTTTTCGGATGATTCGATTCCAGTGAAAACAACGTGTATGATATTTGAAGTATCAGAGCTGCATCCCAAAAGCGTTACGATAACGTAATAATCACCTTCGGTAACCACAGGATAATCCTGAGATGTTGCCAATCCAATCAATCCGGATTGATTATACCATTGATTTCCATTGGTAGCGTCGGAATGTAACACATAACTATTTATGGTGATTACTGGTGTTGGAGGGTTTGCCGGTTGCGCATTTACAGTAACAGCAGTACCTGATGAAATACATCCTGCTGCACTTTTAGCTGTTACAGAGTAAGTATTTGAAGGTACTAAAGTGAATATTCCTGTAGTATTCACATACGTTGAACCGTCAATACTGTAGGTCATACCTAATCCTGTAGGTGCCGTAATGGTAATAATTCCTGTGGCAACGGTACAAGTTGGTTGCAGTGTTGCACTAGCTGTTGGAGCAGGAGGCGTTGCCGGTTGTGCATTAACAATGACAGCAGTTCCTGATGAAATACATCCCGCAGCATTTTTTGCTGTTACCGTATAAGAATTTGATGGGACTAAGGTAAATATTCCTGTAGTATTCACATACGTGGAACCGTCAATGCTATAGGACATTCCTAATCCTGTTGGAGCAGTAATGGTGATTGTTCCTGTGGCAACAGTGCAACTAGGTTGCAGTGTTGCGCTAGCTGTTGGAGCAGGAGGCGTTGCCGGTTGCGCATTTACAGTAACAGCAGTGCCTAATGAAATACATCCCGCAGCATTTTTTGCTGTAACGGTGTAAGTATTTGCAGGGACTAAGGTAAATATTCCAGTTGTATTCACATAAGTAGAACCATCAATACTATAAGTCATGCCCAAGCCTGT
Source organism: uncultured bacterium (assembly GCA_903858655.1). Classification (GTDB taxonomy): domain Bacteria; phylum Bacteroidota; class Bacteroidia; order Bacteroidales; family CAIWKO01; genus CAIWKO01. The sequence goes on from CAIOJS010000116.1 coordinate 2,416, forward strand.
AGGTGCCGTAATAGTGATTGTTCCTGTGGCAACAGTGCATGTTGGTTGCAGTGTTGCACTAGCAGTTGGAGCAGGAGGCGTTGCTGGTTGAGCATTCACAGTAACAGCAGTTCCTGATGAGATACATCCTGCAGCATTCTTAGCTGTAACTGTATAAGTATTTGAAGGAACTAATGTAAATATGCCTGTAGTATTTATATACGTTGAACCGTCAATGCTGTAAGTCATGCCTAAGCCTGTAGGTGCCGTAATGGTGATAGTTCCTGTGGCAACAGTGCAAGTTGGTTGTAGTGTTGCACTAGCCGTTGGTGCAGGAGGAGTTGCCAGTTGCGCATTTACAGTGACAGCCGTTCCTATTGATATACATCCCGCAGCACTTTTTGCTGTTACACTATAAGTATTTGCAGGGACTAATGTAAATATTCCTGTAGTATTTACGTATGTTGAACCGTCAATGCTGTAAGTCATGCCTAAGCCTGTAGGTGCC
>CAIOJS010000117.1 GCA_903858655.1 uncultured bacterium
AAACAAAGGTGGTGCGGTGGTTTTTCTGCAACTCGATAATGAACTTACCGGAGCTCAAATGTGGAACGGAAGTATTGATTATAATCCTGAAACAATGGGTTTTGGTAAAGAATACGGCAAATATCCGCTTTTTCTGAAAAAGAAATACAGCAATATTGCAACACTTAACAGAAGCTATGAAACCGGTTATAAATCTTTCGAAGATGTACGTCCGATTGAACCTAAAAGCTATGAAAAAGCAACTGAAATAAAGCATGTGAAAGATTACTACGATTTTTATTTTTTCATGTGCGGCGAATATCTCGACACACTGGCTAATATGGCTCGGAGTAATGGTATTGATGTTCCGTTTATTCATAATGCTGCGAATCCTGAAATGATTCCTTATTTCAAGGAAGCAGTGAGCAAACTTAAACAACCATTTTTATTGGGAATGGACAGTTACTACAACCTCGATCAAAACTGGGGTCAAAATAATCCTACACCGCAATATGCTATTCGTGAGTTTTATGGATTGGAAATGTTGCGGTTGTTGGGCTTCCCTTCCACTATTTTTGAGCTAGCTTCGGGTAGTGCTTCCGACTGGCCTGCTATGTCAGCTACCGACGCCAAAGCTTGTTATCTGCTGAATATTGCCTTCGGAATGAAAGGACATAACTATTATATTTTCACTGGTGGACCCAACCCGATGGGATATGGTGCAACGACTGATAATTATGATTATGGTGCACCGGTAGGAGCCAAAAACGAAGTGCGCCCGCTTTATTATTCCCAACAAGAAGTCGCTAATTTTATAGACAAAAATAACTGGTTGGTAAATGCTAAAATGACACATGATTGTCGCATCTCTCTCGATTTTGAGTATGCCCGTTCCGGAAATTACTGGAAGAACAAAGGTAATTTTGCTGTATCAAGTCCCGAAGCATGGGAATTAATGGCAAAAGGAGTATTAACAACGGCTATGCTGGCAAGTGTTTCTCCGGTGTTTTGTGACCTTTCAAATGCCGATTTTATGAAAGACCAAACGCCAGTTATCGTGATATCTTCTTCGGCTATGTCAGCCGACAAACAACAAAATATTGTAAATTATTTAAAACAAGGTGGCAACGTAATTTTATTGCCAACTATACCTGAATATGATAACAACTTAAATCCCTGCACCATTCTGAAAGATTTTATTGGAGATGTCAAATTGGGAAATTCAAACAGCCCCGTGAAGCGTGCTACATTTGGTGCGATTCAGAATGTAAGGAAGAAAAATATCTTTATTTTCGAGAAAATACCGAAAGGTGCCGAAGTGCTGGGGGTGGAAGAAAATTCAGGAAAACCGATTGCCTGTAAATTTAAAACAGAAGGAAATGGAACAATGATTATTGCCGGAATAAACTGGCTGGCAAGTCATAATGAGCAAAACCAAATGCTGGTTTACTTACTGTCCAAACTGGATTACAAACAACAAGTTACTTGCGACAATATGAATATATGGCATACCTTACGTTCTGATGGCAACCACCAGATGTTGTTTTTGATGAACTTATACACCGCTCCTCAATCGGCAAACATTGAATACCGGGATAAATTGGGTAACCTTATCAAAATAGGCAAAGTGGATGTAGATGCGATGAGCGTTAAACCTGTTTTATTGAAATAATCGAAGCCCAAAAATAACCAAGTAGTCACATCTTGTAACGCTTTGTCAATGAACACTTTTTAAAGGTGAGAAAGGAAAATAAAATCTGCTTTTTGAAACTATGATATAGTTTTAAAATAATTTTCTACCTGCATTT
>CAIOJS010000118.1 GCA_903858655.1 uncultured bacterium
GAGATTCAACAACTGGGCAAATAAAACAGCCAATATCAATATTTGTTTATCAGGGTCAACAATATAGAATTCCGATAAAGTATGCTTATGATCAGGGCAAACTTATTGATTTCGGATCAGGTGTTCCTCATGGAATATTTATATTCCCTGGACTAATACAGGATCAACAGGGAACTAAGATAGATCATACTGGAGCATTAATTTACTTAAGTGATAGAACGGTTAATTCTCAGTTGGCTAGACTATATTTGTATAATCAAAATGATAGTATTTTCAAGCTTGCCCACAGTGAAGATGACTTTGTTGTTGCTCAATTGAAATCCCAGGGAGCTTTGACTCCAAATGAAGCGTTTGTGGACTATAATGGAATTCGTGGACCAATAAGAATATGGGAAATTAATTATCCTCAGGGTATACAGGCCAATGGAGAATATCTATTAAAGGACTTCCCTAATAATAATGGATTGATTTCATTGTAATAACTGAAGATGATAAATAATATTTTAGTGATGCCGATTATAATAAGCTTTATAGTTAGTTTATTCCTGATGCCATTTTGGATAAGAAAAGCAAAACAGATAGGTTTGCTATGGGATGATATGAATAAGTTGAGGGCTGAAAAGGTCGCTGGCTCAGGAGGAATTATCGCGGTATTAGGATTTGTAATTGGAATTCTTGTTTATATCTCATTTAGAGTTTTTTATCTTAAAGATGCCGATGGACTTTTAGTCCGAATACTTGCACTTTTATCCTCAGTGTTACTTCTTGCGGGAATAGGATTGATTGATGATTTGTTGGGTTGGCAACATGGTGGACTTTCTATTAAATCGAGATTAATACTTGTTGCTCTGGCTGCAATTCCGCTTATAGCAATTAATGCTGGAAGTAGCGGTATTTCTTTGCCTTTTTTGGGACAAGTTAATCTTGGATTAATTTATCCATTAGTAATTATTCCGATTGGAATTCTCGGGGCTACAACAACTTACAATTTCCTTGCTGGTTTTAACGGACTTGAAGCTGGGCAGGGAATAATTATATTGGGGGCAATGAGCCTGGTAGCGTTTCTCACTGGAAATTCCTGGCTGGCAATAATAGGATTGTGCATGCTGGCTTCTCTTTTGGCTTTTTTAGTTTATAACTTGACTCCGGCCAGTATATTCCCTGGAGATTCTTTAACATATTCGGTTGGAGGTTTAATGGCCATTATGGCCATATTAGGTAATTTTGAAAAGATAGCAGTTTTCTTCTTTATACCTTATATAATTGAAGTTGGCTTGAAATTGAGAGGAAAACTTGTTAAACAAAGTTTTGGTCAACCGCAAAAAGATGGTTCGATTGAACTAAAATATGATAAAGTTTATGGATTAACCCATCTGTCTATTCTTATATTAAAGAAGATAGGAATTAAACCTACGGAAAAGAAAGTAGTTTATGGAATATGGTTATGCCAGATATTAATTGTGGTTATTGGATTGATCATATTTAGAGAGGGGATATTCAAGATAATATAGATATGTCTAAGATAAATAAAAAATTAGTTGGCGGAAGTTTGGTTTTGCTTGCAACATTTGGAATATTTAATTTATTAAATTTTATATTTCAATCAAGCATGGCTAGAATGCTTAGTATATCAGATTATGCGATATTGGCAACACTTTATTCAATAATATATTTCTTAGGAATATTCTCCGAATCGATTCAGACAATAATAACTAAGTTTGTTTCCACTGAAAATAATAAAGGAAGGCTTAAAGATATAATTGATAGGTCTGTAAAAAAAGGTAGCAAAATATCTTTCCTTGTTTTCCTAGTTTATTTAATTCTGGCTATACCTGGCGCATATTTGTTGAAGATAGCATACCCTCTAATGGCCTTAAATGGGCTTATAATCTTTTCAGCATTTATATTACCTATAAATAGGGGGGCTTTACAGGGAACTAAAAGATTTAACTCACTTGGACTTAATCTGGTTGTAGAATCATTTGGAAAACTATTATTTGCAATGCTACTTGTATGGCTTGGCTGGAGAGTATATGGTCCCATAATAGCCACA
>CAIOJS010000119.1 GCA_903858655.1 uncultured bacterium
ACCAAAAGAGAGCCTAATAAACCGGGTCCACGCGTAAAAGCAATTGCTGATAATTGTTTTTTTTGTACATTTGCTTTTTGAAGGGCATCTTCAATCACGGGAACGATGTTGATTTGGTGTGCTCTGGAAGCATATTCCGGAACAACACCGCCAAAGTTTTTGTGGATGTCTTGATTAGCAATAACATTCGACAACAGTACGTTATTAGTGACCACTGCGGCAGACGTATCATCGCAAGAAGATTCAATACCAAGGATGTAAGAGTTCATGAGTAAATTAAAATAAAAAATCAAAGATATAAAAAAATTCATCAAAATAGCATTAATTCTTTACGCAGTTATTTTTGTGCTGCCCGGAAGTTTTTTTATATTACTGCAAAGCAATATAGTACAGACGTATTTGGGACATAAATTATCTGCGTATCTTTCCGAAAAATATCACACAGAGATTTCAATCGGGCAGGTTGACGTGCGTTTTTTTATGGATGTGGTGTTGAAAAACGTGTATGTTGCCGACAATCACAAGAATGCTTTGCTGAAATCTGACAAAATTCAATTGGATTTGGATGATTTCACCTTGGCAACAAATTATGTCAGCATAAACAAATTGTCGTTTGATAATACTTACTTCAATTTGCGGAGATACAAAAATGAAGATAAAACCAATCTTCAGAACTTTGTTGCCCTTTTTGGAAGCGATACTTCTTCCTCGAAGAAGCATTATGAATATCCTTTGAAGATAAAAATCAAGCAACTTTCTTTCGAGAATTCAGGCTTTTCTTATGTAAATGAAAACAGAAGTCATAATAATAACGAAACCATTGATTTTGATGATATAAGCATCAACAAACTGCATATTGATATGCAAGACGTGGCTATCATCAAAGATTCGGTTGCTGCCAATATTAAGAGTTTAACACTCAGTGAAAAATGTGATTTTACATTAAGTAGGTTTTCAGGTTATGCTCATGTTTCCCAACGAAACATAATTGTGGACAATTTGCGCATCATCACTCCCAATTCTAACCTTGATCTCGACCTAAAATTCGCCTATCAAAGCTTCGACGACTTTGACGATTTCGTCAATCAGATTGAAATGACGTCCACCATCCGCAAAACTACCTTGAACTTTTTGGATATAGCCCATTTTGCAAAGGAATTATCAGGCATGAACGATAAAATCCTGTTCAGCTCGGACGTAAAAGGAAAGGTCAATAACCTAAAGGTCAAGAATTTTAAAATGAGATATGGCAATAATACGGTGTTGGATGCTGATGTTGCTATGAATGGGCTTCCCAACATTGAAGAGACCTATTCAAACATAAAAATCAGGAATCTATCTACATCAGTGCGTGATATTAATAGCATTATCATCCCCTTACCGCAACGCAAGACTATGACATTGACCCTACCTGACATTTTAAAACGTCTTGGTAATGTAAACGTTAAAGGTATTTTTACAGGATTCTATTCCAACTTTGTTGCTAAAGCGGCTATTAAAACGGATGTCGGAAATGCTTCTTCGGATATCATTGTTGGCAATTCTGATCAGATACTAACGTATAATGGAAAGATTAAAACTGAGAACTTCGACTTAGGTTTATTCACGAGTGCGCCGGATTTATTGGGAAAAGTAAGTATTGATGCACAGATCATTGGATCAGGTTTTACGTATAAAACAGCTTCTTTCAAAGTGAATGGAAAGATGGATTTGTTTGAGTTTAAGAAGTATAATTACACCAATATTGAACTCAATGGCGGCTTAGACAAGATGGTTTACACGGGTTTGATTGATGTTTTGGACAATAATTTAAAGATGCATTTTGATGGTTTATTGAATCTAAATGACTCTTTGGCGGCTTCTAATTTCACTGCAAAGATTGCTTATGCCAATCTGAAGAACTTAAAACTTTTGCCAAAAGATTCCATTTCTGAATTTAGTGGAGAACTGAAAACAGACTTCAAAGGAAGCAACATTGACAACCTTGAAGGGAACATTTTTGTGGATAAAGCACACTTTACACAGAATAGAAAGGTATTTACATTGAATTCTCTAATGCTTGAAACCCATATAAATAATACAGGTTATCGTACATTCGACTTAAAGTCGGATTATGTGGATGCTATTTTTAAAGGATATTTTGTTTTTAAGGAATTACCGACCTCTTTTAAGCGTTTTGTGTTGACGTATTTGCCGAGTTTTGATTTCAAGATTGATTCCACTGCCCCCTACAACCCGCGGCAGGAATTTGAGTTTGTGATCAAACTATACAATGCTACCCCCGTGGTGCGTTACTTTATACCTGATGCAAAGATTTCGGGCAACACGACTATAAGGGGAAATTTCAATTCTATAAACAATACGACGCTAATTGATGCCATTTCATCGGACATGACGTTCTATGGTAAAAAACTTGCTAATTGCAAGATTGACATCAAGGGAACGCCTGAAACCATCAATTTAACGCTTCATGCTGATTCGTTGAAGCTTTCGGATAGCACTTGGTTGCCAGATTTCAATTTCGCAACGCATGAGCTGAATGATAGTCTGCTGACGAGTATCCGTTGGAACAATTCGAAAACAAATAATCATAGTTCGGCAGACATCAATCTCTTCACCTACTTCTACCCTAACGCTCAGTCTATTATTGGCTTTAAGAAATCTACACTTACCATAGATGATTCGGTTTGGTTGTTTAATACCCAGGGTAATGTTCGTTTCGATAGCACGGGGATTGCCTTCAATAAAATTGGTTTATATAGAAATGCACAAAATATTTCCATTAACGGCAATATCTCAAAGAATCCTTTGGATGTGTTTTCGGTGAAGTTCGAAAATTTTGATGTTTCAAATTTTGATGGCATAATGAATGCTCAAGACTTTGATTTGGATGGTATCGTCACCGGAAGCCTGTTTATATCTGATATGTATGGAAAGACAAGCTATTACTCGGATGTAAAGATAAAAGACTTTGGGTTTAATGGTGATAAGATTGGTGATGCCATCATTTTGAGTAAATGGGATTCGAAAAGCAAAGGAATTAAGATAAATGCGGATGTGGACTATATGGGTACTAGTGAAATTATTAAGTCTCTATTTGTTACAGGATATTATTATCCTTCGAATGAAGCCCAAAACTTCGATTTGGATATTAGTGCTACTAATCTTCATCTGAAGACTTTATCGCGTTATATTTCTAGCTTTGGGACAATCTATGGTGGTACAGCATCGGGGAAAATAAAGCTTACAGGCACCAATGCCAATCCACAGTTGTTGGGCAATATGAAAGTGTCGGGTGCTTTTCTGCATATCAATTATCTGAATACAACTTATTCTTTTGATTACGATAGCGTTAAAATAACAAATAGCGAGTTTAGTTTTAAGAATATTAAAGTAAACGATCCGCCTTACAGCAACTCCGCTGTGGTGAGTGGTAGCATCACTCATAATAATTTCAAGAATCTAGGCATTGATATTTATGTGATTCCAAAAAAGACTTTCTGCTTGAATACCAACCCTTCTCTGAACGAAATGTTTTATGGGAAAGCTTTTGCGACGGGCAATGTGCACATTTACGGCACGCCTTTGCAGCTTAAAATGGATATTATTGCTAAAACTGAAAAAGGGACGCAATTGACTATCCCTATTGGAGGCACGGCATCCTTGGCGACAAACGAATATATCACTTTTGTCAATAATAGTCTGAAAATGACTGAGGAAGATCAAAAAGGGAAACAGCTTTCGGGGGTGGATGTTGATATGTTGGTGAATGTGACGGACGATGCCGAAATTCAAATTATGTTTGACCCGAAAGCAGGCGACCGTATCAAAGGTAAAGGCAACGGCAATTTGCGGATGACGGTGAATCCTGATGGGCATTTAGGGCTCTTTGGCGATTATGTTATCTCGTCGGGGGACTATCTGTTCACTTTTCAGAATATCATCAACAAGCGCTTTATAATTGACGAGGGGGGCACGATTAAATGGAACGGAGATCCGTATAATGCAGACCTAGATATCACTGCACGCTACAAACTGAAAGCTAATTTGGGGAGTTTGGGGGTTTCTATAGGGGATAGTAATAGAACTGTGAACGTGGAATGTATCATCAAAATAAAAGATATACTTTCGAGTCCGAATTATACGTTTGAGGTGGACTTCCCTACGCTTACGGAGTTTGAAAAAGGACCCTATCTGTCGGCGATTAATCAAAATATCAATCAGAATTTCTTGTCGTTGTTGATTATTAATAGTTTTGTGAACTCGGGAAGCGGTGTGGCACAGTCGGGATTGAGTAATGCAACGTTTTTGGGGAAAAGTGCGAGCGAGGTGATAAGTAATCAGTTGAGTAATTGGCTTTCGCAAATCAGTAAGAGTATTGATATAGGGGTGAATTATCGTCCGGGGGATAATCTTTCGCAGGAGGAAGTGGAGGTGGCGCTTTCGACACAGCTTTTTAATGAAAGGGTTAATATAGAGAGTAATTTGGGTGTGAATACGGGTTATTCGAGTAACAAAAATTCGAACCAAATTATTGGGGATGTGAATATTGAAGTGAAAATTACGAAGGCGTTGAAGTTTCGGGTGTTTAATAGGACGAATCAGTATGATGTGTTGCAGTTTGTGGCGCCTTATACGCAGGGGCTTGGGATTACGTATAGGAAGGAGTTCGCGCCGAGGAAGAAGAAGGCGAAGGAGTGAGAGGCTTTTAGGGATTGGATTTAGGTGTTTAGGAGTTAGGGTTTTAGACTATTAGGAAAAAGGGACTTGGAGGGAGGAAAAAACCACTGAGACACTAAGAGCACTAAGAAGCACTAAGATGTCTTAACAAAATAACAATAAAAGGCTCACCCTTAAAAAGTGAGCTTTTCATTTCTGTATTGTTACATTCGTAATTCGTAGAGGCTCTTGAAACTTCTAAAACTCTATCCCCGTACTCACGATACTGCTCGACTGCCTCAGTTCGCCTTTGTTACTTTCGTAGCATGCATAGTTATACGCATAGAGCTTTGTGCTGCCCGAATTATCTACACCTTCAAAAGTGATCTGAATTTTACCTCGTTTGGCGTTACCGTACAGCGAGAAATCAGTGTTACTCTTAGGAGCTGTCGAACAAATGTAGCGAAACGCCTTAGCAAACTTAATGCCTTTAGGCAGTTTTGCCTTCGTAGGTGTTTCAGGGCTAACAACACTCAATTGCATTTCACCATAGATGTTTTTCTTTACACGTAACATAGGTTGTAACATATCAGTTACATCGCTCTTTTTACTACCACTCTTTTTAGCTAGTGGTGTTTCAAAACGAATATTTGCCACGTTCCAATCGTTATTGTCGCCCAATGCTGCAATTTTCAACAACAAACGATGACCATTCACATTATAACTAGCATATTCGCGCATTTATTTGACAGCTTGTTTCACCTGGGCACATTGTACAATGGTGATGTTTTTTTTGTTTTGATATGGTTCAAGGAATTGTTCCATGATGTTGCGGATTGAAGTAACAAACTCGCTATCTTCCTGAGTCCACATCCAGTCTTCCCATTTGTGATGCCCTACGCCACCCGAACCCGGGCTTAATTGTAAATCATCTAATGCAATAAGGTAAATTATCGCTTTAATTATTTCAATTGGAATGTTTGTAGTATTCATATGGAAAGTTTGTAGTATTTATAATGCTGTTTTTTAAATTATTAATAGTTTGATTTTATGTTTTTTATGTTTCTATATTTTCGTTATGCAAATGACATTTAGTACACTTGAATGAACTTTTAGTACACTCGAATGAACCTTTAGTACACTCGAATGAATCATTAGTACACTCAAATGAACTTTTAGTACACTCGAATGAACTTTTAGTACACTCGAATGAACTTTTAGTACACTCGAATGAACTTTTAGTACACTCAAATGAACTTTTAGTACACTCGAATGGACCTTTAGTACACTCAAATGAACTTTTAGTACATTCGAATTACATTTTCGTCAACATCAGTTACATCTTTTTTTAATGCACTTTGCGTTTTTCAGCCTCAGTTTATCATTATTTGCGATAGGCAAATTTTTGTTGAACCTCTTCTGAAATTTGAACAAGAATCAAAATTGAAAAATGAAGAATAAAAGTCAGAAGTTGTTACAATGCCTTGAAATAAGATGATATAACATTAAGTGTATTGAAAATTATTGAATAACTGATGTTACGCAAAAGTCCGAAAAACTGAAATTATTATAGAAAGTTATTCAGACAATTCCGTATAAAATCCTGAAGGGATGATATTATCATACCACCCATTCTGGGTTTTGGTATTCTCTGCATTTTATGCTCTTATAATATTGTCATCCCTTCGGGATTTTATCATAATGGGTGACTTCAGCAATTAAATAGAATTTTATTTGGATGATATTATTTTTGTATTGTGGAATTATGTATCTTTGCTGAAAATATTGACATTTATAGCGGCAAGCCTTCTTATTGGTTGGGTTGGCGTAATAAGTAAAGTAGATGTTGCTGCAATAGTGCAACAGAAACGTTACCTGCAAGTCAAGAAAATTGATTAAAGCATTAAGGTTCTAAACAGTAAATTATCATGAATCGACTTCTGTTTTTATTCTTTCTATTTTTTATAAGTTCGAAAACATTCGCGCAATATTGCGAGTCCGAGACTTACATTGTAATTTATAATCCTTTTCACTATAACTCTGACAACGGAAAGAACTGCATAATTTACGACGATTCATTATTCACGCATAAAGAGCATGATTCTTTGCTAGTGCCTATCAGCAAGGTCCCAATAGATTTAATAAAAACTTTAGTTCCGGATACATTAGGAGTTCCACCAAACGATTCAGTTGTATTTTACTACCCAGGTACAAAATTTCCGTATTATATTATAAGCAATAAAGAAAACAAGACTAAAATAACCTTTTATGATTTATTTAGTAATGACCGAAGTTCTATATTGCTGAACAATGAGGATTTTTCCTATGAAAAAGTAAGACTGGTATTTGATTTACCGCCATATCCTGAATACGACGAATACATCTTAAAAAAGACAAGGAATGCCTTTCTTACAAAAAAACGATGTTTCTCTACCGAAGCAAACGATAGTTGTATTTCAATTCATGTGAGAGACTTTCATAAGCAAGTACAAAGCTATTATAATGTTGACACCAATTATTACTATTATTTAGTGACGGTAGAAGTGAAAAATAATTGTGATATCGATAGGGCGAATTATTGTTTAAATATCGCCCGGTTTCATCAAAATCAGTGTACCTGGGCTGATAACTTTCTTACCAATAATATTAACAAATATCAAGTGATTTATGATTGGAGAGACTGCCCTTCAAATCTGGGGGGTATGCATTCTCTAAAACCGGGTGAAAAAATAGCTTATGACAGTTTAAGGGTATGGGTTAGAAAAGATGCCTGTGTAAACAATATTAAATGCAGAATAGGATTTGTATATATGACTGATGATCTAAGGAAAAAATATAACCTTACTACTAAAGAGTATATTAAATATAGCGAAAATAATGAAGGAATCATCTGGAGTGATGAGTTTTGTTTTGAATAATGACTATAAATATGCCCAGCAGGTAACAGGGGTTTTGCATCAGTCGGGGTACAGGTAAAATAGCATACGAATGGAATATTAATTAATTTTATGGTCTGGGGTGAAAGGACAGGAAGGTTAAAACTCGCCCGATGCAAAGCCCCGAAACGTTAAAAAGAATCAATTTGTGATTGTTTCGGGAGATGGATATATCTCATAATAGGCAAAGATATGGGTGCTGCTCAAATCAATGTGACGGCTTAATTGTTGTTTGATTTCGGAAGCGACATAGGGTTTGACAACAGAAGTTTTTTCAAAGTAATTGACAAGATTTGCTGCTGAAGTTATACCTAAACATAAGGTGATGCCCTCTGTAGTAGAAAATTTATTTTTGTATTGACTTATGTAAAGGCTATCGTTTATAGACGTTTGGATGGGTTGGACAAAATGCAAAAGCTGATCAGCACACTTTTCTTTAATTAGTGACCCGTTTTTTTCGGAAAAGGTTGTTTTTAGTAAATCAGCAGAAAGGAGAACTAATTGCTTTTGAAAATCAGCTAAAATAGATTTGAACTCCTTAGATGTATAGGTTAATTGGGCATTGGTCATTTGGTGTAGGGGAGGCAATTTCCATAGAGGTATCTTAATAAAATCAGTGGTTTTGTTTTGATTTGAAGTAAGCAAAGTGTGGGAGAATAATTCATCAACGCAGTTATCGAATGATAGAATTTCTTCTATATCTAGTATTGAATCCACTATTTTCGGGATATAATAATCTTCATGGTTGCTATCATCCATAAAGTCGAGAAAGTCTAATTCCCAAGTTTCTTCTTCGGCAAAATTTACTAATTCCATTAGATTGTATAGGTTTAAAAGATATGTTATGTTTTCTTTCATTCCTTTTCTATGTTGGCTCATGGTGTTTCTAAATGTAAGTATAACACGCATTTGGAGTTGGTTCTTATGTGGTATTTTCAATATTTGTTTATACTTTTTAAAATAACTAAAAAGTTGTTCCATATATTCCTCCGTAACTGCTTCATGATTAAAATAAAATGGCGTTAAAGGAAGGAGGTATTCATATTCTATATCATCAATAGCGCGATAAATCATAATATGAAAGGCACAATAAGAAGAATTTTTTAGGTGGTCGAAAAATAATAAATTGGGTCGGATGTAAGCAGCATCGTTAATTAAATTGATATCAGATTCTGTGCTGATGATATAATGTGTTTTCATGCTTGGGTAGGATTTGTTTTAATCTTTTGGAATCGGTGGATTGACTGTGTAATAAACAAACATAAAAGTTGAATTCAAATCGATATATCTTTTGACTTGTTGTTTGATTTCGGTGGCTACATAAGGCTCAACAATATTGCCTTTGTCGAAATAATTGACAATTGTTGCGGCAGAGGTGATGCCTAAATTGAAATAAAGTCCATGTTCGGCAGGGTTCATATTTTTGTGTTGACTGATGTATAAACTTGCATCTATTGTTTTTTGAATCGGACCCATTTGATGTAGGAGTTTTTGGTTGCAGAGCTGCACTATTTGCTCGAAATTATCTTTGGAGTAGTTTATCTTGACCAAATCTTCATAAAGTTCGTTCAATTGAGTTTGAAAATCAATAAGCTTTGGCTGTAAATCTTGTCGCGTATATTTTAATTGTTGATGGGTCATGTTTTTTAGCAAAGGTAGTTTCCAAATGGGGATTTTAATAAAATCGGGAAACGCCTCATCGCTATTGATTAATGAAATTGGAGAGAAACTGAAATGTTCCTCCATACAAAAATCTAAGGCTAAAATATGTTTGCGTTCAATCAGAGAAAAGGCAATCTCACGAATATATGGGCTCTCTTTAACTTCTAAAACAGTAAAATCGTAACTACAGGATTGCCATGTTTTATCTTCAATAAAACCAATTAACGGCTTAATATATGATGCTTCAATTAACCATTCAAGTTTTCGTTTTATCTCCAATTTTAACATGGTATAGTTTTTTTTAAAAATACTGATAAAACGCATTTCTTCAACAAGTTTATTCTTTTTTTTAGCTGTTTTTTGATAATACTTTAGACTTTCTTGGAGCGATTTTGCAAGTTGCACAACAACATGTTCGGGTTCAAATAGAAACTTAGCTGCAGATGTCACGTTCATCTCATTCCAACTATCTAAATGAATAAACATAAGTGCAAAAAATCCGCTTTGGGAAATGTTTTCCACCTCATCAAACAAAATCAAATTTGCAGGCACATACAAGCAATCATTTTTACCTTGTATGTTGGATTTTAAACTACCGATGTAAAGTACTTTCATACACAAATGTTTCAGTATTAAAATTCAACTTATCAAAAAGCAGGAATCAACTCGATAGTATGAGTTTCATGTATTCAATTTGTTCGGGGGTTCCGAGGACGAATAGTTTGGAGTCGGGCAGGAGTCGGGTGTTGGGAGCGGGGTTGATGATGAATTTGGCGTCGGAGGTTTTTAGTCCGATGATGTTGGCGCCTGTTTTTATGCGGATTTTGAGTTCTTCGATGGTTCGGTTTTGGAATTCGGGGTTCATGTTGGAGCAGGTGAATTCGACCAAGTTGGGAGAGTCTTCGCCCGGGATGAAGATTTCGTTGAAGAAGTTGAGGATGTCGGGGTTGATGACCAAGGAAGCCATGTGAGCGCCACCAACGCTTTCGGGAATGACGACGCTGTTGGCACCCGCAATGATGAGTTTTTGTTGGGCGGATTCGTTGCTGGCACGGCTGATGATTTTGATGTTGGGATTGAGGGCACGGGCAGAGAGGACGACATACATGTTGTCGGCATCAATGGGGACGGTGGTTATGAGCGCCTTGGCATGATGGATGCCTGCGTCGATCAAGACTTCGTCGAGGGTGGCATCGCCTTCGACAAAGATGATGTTTTTTAGCCCGTATTTGACGACAATTTCGTGGTTGTTGTCAATGACGACAAAGGGTTGTTTGTGGGCAATTAAACGTAAGGCAGCTTGTTTTCCGTTTCTGCCGTATCCACAAATGATAACGTGATTTTTCATTTTTTTTACTCCTGATTTTGTTTTATAATTTCTGTATAGAATTTGTAATTCGCCTTCGACAAAATAGCTTGTGATGAGCGATAAAGAATAAGCCAAGATACCTAACGAAAGAATGATGAGAATAATTGTGAAGATTTTTCCGTAGAAGGACAAAGGCTCCACTTCGCGGAAGCCGACGGTGCCGACGGTGATGACGGTCATGTAGAGCGCGTCAATGAAGGCGTAGTGTTCAATAAATATATAGCCTAAAGTTCCGAGGGTGATAATAATAAATATTATCAGGATGGCGTAAACGATTTTATTGAATAATATATTGGGTTGCCGACTCATTTGTTTCTATTTGTTTTTTAACAAGATGTCTCCTATTGAACAGTTTAAACATTTCTTTTTAGCACAGTAGTTATGATACATTTCAATCAATGCTTGGGATTGAGAGGCACTTTGGGGATGGATGCCGGCATGAGAGAAATGAGTGATAATACTGTTTTGTTCGGGTTTCAATGCTTCTAAAAAATCTAAGGCTCGATCCTTGTATTTTTGTTCGTTCTTGAACGTTCCGAATGCAAATATAAAAGGAATTATGGTATTAATGAGTAATAAATTTATGGAGGCGGGTCCGAGGGGCTTTACTTTTGGGGGAGAAGGCATGTCGAACATGTAGTGAAAACGCCAATATTCAGAGGGTTCGGCAGTGAATAGGGCGTGCAAATCTTTTAAGGTTTCGGCAGAAATTATTTTTGAAAAAAGTGCGGATGATTTATAAATTAAGGAGGCAAATTGGGCAATACGGATGGTGGGGAAGTTGCTGGGACGTATGCGAAGGAACTTCCAAAGATGTTTTTGGATGGGTTGGAGATTGAATTTATGTTGCATGTAAAGATATTCTTTGCGGAGTTTGTTTGGATAGTCGTCGGCGAAGTCGGTATCGAGCAATCCTGCTTGACCGAAAAGCATTGCCTCTATTTGAAATAGGTTGTTTTTATGTTTCGATATATATTTAATATCTAAGGATTTTACGAGTAATTCGAAGGTGTCGGAATTGAGGTTGAAACCAAAGTTTCGGGCAAGCATTTCATAAAAAACGGTTTCCCAATTGTTGGTTGTGAGGAGTAGTTTTTTGAAAATGATGTCGGTTTTTTTCTGCAATCGTGAGATGGACATGGATTGGAGCCATGAAAAAACTTTGAAAGGGTCTATAGTGGAAATTAAATTTTCGCAAGGAATCCAATTTTTGTTTTCGAGGAAGTACTGATATTTGTTTATCAAATTGGGTTCTACTTTGTCTTTAAGCACCAAAGTAGGGATGATATTGCCCTTTTTGTCGAGAATAGGTTTGTCGTGTTCCCACACCACATGAAGAATCACTGTGTCGTATGCTTTGTCGGTTTGATGCTTGTGGGCGAACCAATCGGAAGATTTTAGATGGACTTCGACATTGCCTGCCCAAAGGGTATTGTTGATTCGAATCTTTGCATTTAAGAAATCGGGACCTGCATTAAGGTTATGATTTCCTTGAAAAATGATTTCACACGGAAATCCTTCTTCTGTTTTTGAAAAAAAATTGTATCGCTGAAATTTCCAAATATAATGGAGCAAATCTTCTGTCATCTGAAATTCAATTATTTAAATGATTAAAAAAAAATGGTTAAAAAAAATATGGCATAAAAGTACAAAAAAAAAATAAAATATTTGCTTTTACATAAATAATAATTGTACTTTTGTAAGTTAAAAAATTAGAGCAGTATGGAAGATTTATCTGTTTTGTTGTCTGGCGTTGAGTACAAAACACTTCAAATGTTGAAAAAAATTTCCGTTTTAGAAAAGGAAAACGGGGAAATTAATGCTCAATTAATGGAACTATTGAAAAAAGAAGAAGAAAATAAATTACGAATTAAAATTTTAGAAGAAAAAAATACAGTTTTAAAAATAACAAACTCTATAACAGGAGAAGAAAATAAAACAAAAGCGAAATTAAGAATTAATGAACTTTTGCGGGAAGTTGATAGATGTTTGGCATTATTAAACAAGTAGTTGATCAAAAAAATACCTGATGTTGTATGGAAGAATTTTCGATAACGGTAATGATAGGTGACAGGAGTTACAAATTGACCATTGACAAGCAGGAGGAAGAAGTTGTAAGGAAAGCAGCAAAACTGATAAATGAAAAATTAAAGGAATTTGCTTCAAACTATGCATTCAAAGATAAACAGGACTTATTAGCGATGATTGCATTACAATATACTTCAAGTGCATTGAATTATGAACATTCGAAAACATATAACAATACACTATTAAAAGATAAATTGCTGGAACTTGATGCCCTATTAAGCAAACATTTATAGAAAAATTAGCGTTCTTTGAATATTAACACATTACCCGCATTAATTCAAATACACAGTTTGATAAACTCAACATTTGTCAAATTAGAGTTAGCTCTGCAATACTAGAACAGGCTTCAGTTCGTCATTAGACGGAATTCCGTAAAAGGGACAGTAGAAGTTCGAATAAAGTAGGCGGCTCTAACCATGTTGTTTAGGGGTTTATTCTAAACTCTTTTGAATCTAATGCGGGTTTTTTTTTATCTTAATACTAACCATATATATAACACAAACATGAACATTTTATTTATTATCATTGGAGTGGTTGTAGGTCTTTTAATCGGAGGATTAATCACCGCTACACTCTTACGCAAATCAGTTGAAAAGAAAGCAGAACGGATTTTACGGGATGCAGAAAGTGAAGCAGAGGTTACGAAGAAAGAAAAAATGCTACAAGCAAAAGAGAAATTCTTGCAGTTGAAGTCTGAACACGAACAAGTAATCAACGAAAGAAATAACAACGTGCTGAAAAGCGAAAACCGCATAAAACAAAAAGAAGGTGTGGTTTCACAAAAAATTGAAGAACTCAATCGCAAGGAAAAAGAATTGGGCACGGTTAGGGAAAATTTGAACACTCAACTTGATTTGTTGAATAAAAAACAATCAGATCTTGAACTGATTAAAACGCAACATGCTGAAAAACTTGAAGTGATTTCGGGTATGTCTGCCTTGGAAGCCAAAGCGCAATTGGTTGATATGATGAAATCAAAAGCTACTACAGAGGCTGCGAATAATATTCGTGAAATCATTGAAGAAGCTCGCGACACAGCCAATTTGGAAGCAAAGAAAATCGTGATAAAAACACTACAGCGTACAGCTGCTGAACATGCTATCGAAAACTCTGTATCTATTTTCAATATCGAAAATGATGAAATCAAAGGTAGAATCATCGGTCGTGAAGGAAGAAATATCAGAGCATTGGAAGCTGCCACAGGCGTTGAAATTATCATTGATGATACTCCTGATGCTATTATTATTTCGGGTTTTGATCCTGTACGTCGGGAGATTGCTCGTTTATCTTTACATCAATTGGTTACTGACGGAAGAATTCATCCTGCCCGTATTGAAGAAGTGGTGGCAAAAGTGAAGAAACAAATTGAACAAGATATTATTGAAGTGGGCAAACGCACGACGATAGATTTGGGGATACATGGTTTGCATCATGAGCTTGTACGTTTGGTTGGCAAGATGAAATACCGTTCTTCTTATGGTCAGAATTTGTTGCAACACTCGCGTGAAGTAGCTAATTTGTGTGCTACGATGGCTGCAGAACTTGGTTTGAATGCTAAGTTGGCTAAGAGAGCAGGACTTTTACATGATATTGGCAAAGTGCCCGATAACGAACCCGATTTGCCACATGCAATTTTAGGTATGAACTTGGCTGAGAAATTTAAAGAAAAATCAGAAGTGTCGAATGCTATCGGTTCTCACCATGAGGAAGTGGAAATGGCAACATTGATAGCGCCTATCGTGCAAATTTGCGATGCTATTTCGGGTGCTCGTCCCGGTGCTCGTAGAGAGATTGTAGAGTCGTATATCAACCGTTTGAAAGATTTGGAGCAATTGGCTCTCTCCTACCCCGGCGTTGTTAAAACATACGCTATTCAAGCGGGAAGAGAATTGCGTGTGATTGTTGGTGCCGAAAAAGTTACCGATAATGAAGCAAATACTTTAGCTTCGGAAATATCTGCAAAGATACAAACGGAGATGACCTATCCCGGACAGATAAAGATTACGGTGATTCGCGAGACACGGGCAATCAGTTATGCAAAATAATAAGGAATAGGTTAATTATTCTCACATCCCAATTCTTACAGTTTTATTATGAGCCGTAACGTTAAAAGCATACAGAATACGCAAGTAAATTATTCGATGGAGAATCCTTCGAAACCCGATGAAACAGAATGGATAGAAAGTAGTTCGTTTGTTTCTTCGATGGTTGAATATGATTTGCATGGTAATACTATCAAAACAGCTTCGTATTCGGAGCATGGAGGCGTACACTAACTATTCCGGTCAAACTGTGCCACTGATTCCGGA
>CAIOJS010000120.1 GCA_903858655.1 uncultured bacterium
AAATAATCACAATTTTATATTTCGATAATTATGTTACATTTTTTAATTAAAAAATAGCTAAAAAATTTATGATTATAGTTAAAAAAGAAGGTGTTTTATTATCTAAAACCAATCTTGAATTCGAAAACGAGAGTGTCTTGAATCCTGCGGCAATACGAGAAGGTGACAAGTCATCATGAGCGTATGCCATACTTCAATAAAAGGCTTAACAGAATAGTTAGCAAATGGGCACTATTTCAAAAATAAAAAACAAATCATTGAACTACGGAAAAATTATTTCTGTCAGGGGAAGTGTTGTGGATGTTTTGTTTGAAAATAATTTACCGCCTATTTACACCTTACTTCATACAGGAAAAGATAAAGAAATATCCATTGAAGTATTGACCCAGCTTGAAGAGCACCGCATAAGGGGTATTGCATTAACACCAACCCAAGGTTTAGCGCGTGGTATGATGGTAGAAACCGATGGAAAACAACTTACAGTGCCTGTTGGGAAGAAAATCATGGGGCGTATGTTCGATGTTTTTGGCAATACCATTGACCATGAGAAGCCTTTATCAACCGAAGTTGAAAGACGTAATATTCATCAATCGCCCCCACCATTAGCAAAACGGTCAACAAAATCAGAGGTTTTTGTAACTGGCATTAAGGCAATTGATGTACTGATACCATTAGAACGTGGAGGAAAAGCCGGTTTGTTTGGAGGAGCTGGTGTAGGCAAAACTGTTTTGCTTACCGAGATGATTCATAATATGGTTGGTCACAACAAAGGTGTAAGCATGTTTTGTGGTATTGGTGAACGCTGTCGCGAAGGACATGAGTTGTATCATGATATGAAAGAAGCGGGTGTACTTGAAAACATGGTGATGATGTTCGGCCAGATGAACGAACCACCCGGTGCCCGTTTTCGTGTTGGTCATGCAGCATTGACTATGGCAGAGTATTTTCGTGATGATGAGCATCGTGATGTATTGTTACTTATTGACAATATTTTCCGGTTTATACAGGCGGGAATGGAAGTATCCGGCTTAATGGGGCAAATGCCTTCCCGTTTGGGATATCAACCAACGCTAGGAACCGAATTGTCGAAATTAGAGGAACGAATTGCCAATACCGATGCGGGAGCCATTACTTCCATACAGGCAGTTTATGTACCTGCGGATGATTTAACCGACCCTGCCGCCGTACATACTTTCGCTCATTTATCAGCTTCTATTGTACTTTCCAGAAAAAAATCGAGCGAAGGACTTTATCCTGCCATTGATTTACTGCAATCGAATTCAAAAATGGCTACACCCGGAATTATCTGCGAAAGGCATTATAAACTTGCTCAGGAAATAAGGCAAACACTCGCACAATATGAAGAACTCAAAGATATTATTGCAATGCTTGGTTTGGAACAACTATCTGTCGATGACCGCAATGTTGTAAACCGTGCCAGGCGATTAGAACGTTTTCTTACCCAACCTTTTTTTACAACCGAACAATTCAGTGGTATGAAGGGAAAAGAGGTTAGTTTGGATGATGCACTTAACGGCTGTGACCGCATACTTTCTGATGAATTTAAGGATTTACCGGAGGGTGCTTTTTACATGATTGGAACAATAGATGAGGCTATGAAAAAAGGAGATAGTAAGTTAAAAACGGATAAATCAGATTCTGCATCAAAAGAAAAGTCTGAAAAGATTATCGAAAAGCAAACAAATTTAGAAGAAAAAAAATGACTATGGACTTAAAAATACTACTGCCTTACCGCATTTTCGCTGAAATCAAAAATGTCAGCAGAATTGTTGCAGAAACAAGTGAAGGTTCATTTGGATTGTTGCCACAGCGCCTCGATTGTGTTGCCGCAATTGTTCCCAGCATTTTTTCTTATGAAACAGAATCCAAAAGCGTTCATTACCTGGCAGTTGACGAAGGAATATTGGTAAAAACAGGGACACAGGTATTGGTATCTGTGCGTAATGCTTTTGGAGGAACAGACCTTGGCAAACTTCACGAATCCGTAGAAAAAGAGTTTGTAAAACTGGATGATAGCGAAAGAGACATCCGTTCGGTGATGGCAAAATTGGAAAGCGGATTCATTTATAGCTTAGAAAAAATACGAAAAGAATAAATATGCAACCTTCTGATAACAAAGTTGAGAATTCTTTTAGCAAACAAGTTGGAGAAAAAGCACAACGAAAACTTAAAGCACTTCATAACGACAAACGAAGCGTTTGGTTTGGCATAGGGATGTTTGGAATGGTGGGTTGGTCTGTTGCAGTTCCTTCGCTTTTGGGAGCAACTTTGGGGATGTGGATGGATAAAAAGTATCCCGAATCATTTTCCTGGACATTATCATTTTTGATTTTAGGTTTATTAGCAGGTTGCCTGATTGCATGGCATTGGATAACAAAAGAACATAAAGAGATGAATCAAGATAAAGACGAATAAAATGAGTGAAATTTTATTTAGGATAATGGCATTCTTTACAGGCATGGTATTGGGCACACTATTCTTTGGTGGGCTTTGGCTTACTGTTAAAAAAGCAGTTTCAGCAAAAATACCGGCAATGTGGTTTTTTGTCAGTCTCTTCTTACGGTTAAGTATTACGTTGATTGGGTTTTATTATATCTCACAAGGCAGTTGGCAACGGCTTTTTATTTGTGTCCTCGGCTTTGTTGCTGCACGATTTATTGTCATACACTTTACCAAATTGATTGATGAGAAACAATTGCAATTAAAAAAAGGGTTTAGTCATGA
>CAIOJS010000121.1 GCA_903858655.1 uncultured bacterium
AGGATGCTATTTCTTAATATTTTCCTTGATTTTTCGCATCAAAAACATTGATTTTTTATGGCAGAATTTTGATTTAGTTCAATCTTTTTTGTGACAAACATCAGCGACTTTTTATCTCTATAATATCGAAGTTGATTAATTTTGCCTAACAATAAATCAAACGTATAATCAATTTCTAAATCTTAAATCAATAATTAAAAAACCAGAAAACTATGGCAGAATTAACCATTAACGGACTTATAGTAAAAAAACTTAGCCGTAAAGACAAAATTTCGAATTTAATAAAGGCAGCTCTTGCCCAAAGTACCACAGGAAATCCTTTGTTTACAAATCTAAGCTATACTGATGCGCAAATGCATGGCTTCGGAACGTCACTCCAAATTGTTGATGTAAAATTTAATTCAAATCCTCCTTTAGCAACAAAAGCAGAAGTTACAATTGCAGTAGATATCCTTGTTGACGCTCATGGTATAAATGGAAGTGAGATTCAAGGAGTTGCCCGCACCCAAGCAAAAGCTGATGGAAATGTGGCAGTTGGGATTAACATCATTCTAAAAGCTGGGTATTTGTATAAAAGTCCTAAAGCTGCTATGGAAAATGCATTTGATGCTCAGCCTGATGGACCAAATGCAATTATTGTTACTACTAAAGCAGTTGCAAAAAGTGCCGTTTATATTAGAATGTGGGCAAAAGTATCCGCTAAAGGGGTGATACCTACAGTAAATCAGATAAGAGAACTTTTAATTAGCCGGGAAAACGATATACGTTTAGAGGATTTGGAATCTGCGGGTGTCTATGCATTTTGTGAAGCTACTATATTGCCGATTAGTCGTAAATCCGATAGCGGTACGCCAACCCCTCAACCTGAAACAAAGGCAACTCCATCAAAAGCTACCAAGGCACATCGTCGGACTTATAGTGGTGCAGTTGAGTCAAATTACGAATTTGGTCCTTGGATTTGGGTGGTAGTTCAATAAATAAACTCCAGACGCTTTTTCTTAATACAATTAAATCAAGCAATTATTACGTATTTTCCTGAAGAGGTTTATGCAGCCGTGCAAATAGTCGCTGCAGCCGCTTGCTTAGTTAAAGGAACCGCATGCTTAGTTAAGACAGCCGCATACTTAGTTAAGAAAGCCGCTTACATAATTAAGATAGCCGTTTGCCTAGTTAAAGAAGCTGCTTACTTAAATAAAGCAGCCGCTTATTTAGTCGTTGCAGCCGCTTACATAGTTATGACAGTCGCTTGCTTAGTTAAGACAGCCGCTAGCTTAATTAAGACAACCGCATACATAGTTGATATTTCCGTGCCTATCACATTTCGCCCGTAAACGATGATTTGGAGCACAAAAATCTTTATATTATATACACTGAATGATATTAATAAAAGAGGATTATTTTTATATGCAAATTATTTTTCAATTGTAATCAGAATATGTTTATCTTTGTTGATAATTATATTTGATGCAGCAAGCTATTATGCTGGGAGGTTTGGTGGGATGGATATAGAGGATATGACGTGAATTCAAGCCATACAAACGTTAGCAGTCATTGTAACAGAAACCAACCAATACCTTTATGTTATGAACCAAACAACAATCGCCGCAAATAAAGAATCGCTGATGAATATTGTCAACCCAAGACACATTAAACAACTCACAAACACTAATAAAATATTTGCTTTTATAAATGAAAAATATGGCACTCCTCCAAACTGGACAAGACCGCAAGGTTTCATTTCTTTATCTAAAATAATATTGGAACAACAAGTAAGTTTAGCTTCTGCAAATGCGCATTTCATCAAACTCAATAATTATTTAACTGAGTTTACGCCTACCAACATCCTCAAACTTACAGACGATGAATTGAGGAGTTGTCAAATCAGTAAACAAAAAACAAGATATCTTCGCGCGTTATCAACTGCAATACTTAATGGTGATGTTGATTTGGAAAAATTGCCAAAATTAAACAAGACTGAAATAAGAAAACAACTCACAAGCATTAAAGGAATTGGCGATTGGACAAGCGATATTTACCTGATGTTTTGCCTTCAATCAAAAGACATTTTTCCGATTGGCGACATCGCAGTGGTTAATACAATAAAAGAATTGACTGATGCAAAAACAAAAGAAGAAATAATCTTGTGTGCTGAAAAATGGAAACCATATCGTTCACTAGCAGTTTATTTTTTGTGGCACTACTATCTAAATAAAAGAAACAGATCATTAGAATATAATATGAAGCAATGAACCTTGTTAACAAACATGATATGACACTGCTTCGAACAAACAGAACAACGAACTGCTGACAAAGGCTTGCTATCAGCGGGGCAGTGGTTTTTAGGACAGTGCAGTTCTTTTATCCCACCTCAGCGTATTAGGACAGGAAACGGCATAGCCTCGCCCTGCGAAATAGAAAGCCTCAACCGTTATGCTTCCCATTAAAAAAAAAGTATGGGCAAAAAGAAAAATCTAAAAGTAAAGAAAGGGGGAAAAGTAGAGCCGTCGGATTGGATAGCGATGAAACTTTTGCATTTATTGTGGGATACACATCAGGTGGTGGACCATTTGGATTGACACACGAAGAATGGCTGAACTTGACAAAGAATCTAAAAACCCCAAACCATATACTAACGACAATTGAAGTGACGTTACTATAATAGGATTTATACAGATTACCAAAAAACTGCTAGAGGCACAGCATCTCGTTCGACGGAAGGTTCTGCTTACGTCGCTGCTATCCTTTTAGGCTTTTGCATAAGCTGCATCCACTTTGTGACATTTGAAACTTTGCACTATTAAATCTTGAGTCTGACCTAATCAATCGAAGCGTAGTTGATAACATAGCTGCTAACCTTGTTATTTGGGTCTAGGTATTTGGTCTTTGGGTCTTGGGTCTTGGTATTTGCCATTCGTAATTCGCGTATTCTTAATTCGTAGAGGCTAACTTTGGATTTGGTATTTGGATCTTGGAGCTTGGAATTTTAAAGCCCTCTGTTTATCTCCCAATCTCCGTGTATCTCTGTGTAACAAAAAAAAATCCCAAATATCGAAAAAGAATATATCTTTGTCCAGAGTTTAGTTTTGGTATTATCTATGTCTTAAAATTTTGATTATGCAATATAAAACTGTTTTGTTGAAAAGCATCCTGGTATTCTCTCTGCTGATAGCCTTATTTTCGTGTTGTCCTCATCATGCTATGGTGGAAACAAAATCCCCTGATGGCACATTGAAGATAAGTGTTTGGGAAGAGGGCGGCAAAGCTTTTTATAAAGTAAGCGCCGATGGAAAGAGTATCATCAACCCCTCCATGTTGGGTTTCGACTTCAAGGGAATGCCTTCCTTGGACGACAGCCTCCAGATATCCAATGTTTCGCGAACAACTCACGATGAAACCTGGAAACCTGTTTGTGGGTTTTCGTCAGAAATCAGAAATCACTACAACGAATCGTCCATCACCTTCACCGAAAAAGGAGGCATGAAAAGAAGTTTTACACTGATAGCAAGGGCTTACAATGATGGCGTAGCGTTTCGCTATCAATTTCCGAAGTATAATCAAATGGACAGTCTTCGGATACTTGCCGAGAACACCCATTTTTCTTTTCCTGCCAATGACACGGCTTGGTGGATACCCTCCAATGAATTTGCTTACGAATCGCTCTACCGAAAGACACCTTTACGTCAGATGCCCAATGCCAACACCCCCCTGACCATAGCAACACAAAGTGGCTTTTATGTGAGTCTCCACGAAGCTGCCTTGTATGACTATTCGGAGATGACCTTGAAAAGAACTCCGGAGGATTCCCTTCGCTTTGTTTCCTCTTTGTGGGCGGAGCCTGACGGTGTTTGTGCCAGAGTGAAGTTGCCTTTTGCCACGCCATGGCGCAGCATTATGATAGCCCGAAAAGCGGGAGGATTGATAGAATCTCATTTAATTCAAAACCTGAATGAACCTTGTGTCCTTAAAGATGTGTCGTGGATTAAGCCCATGAAATTTGTTGGAATATGGTGGGGGATGCATGCAGGAAGATATACTTGGTTTGCAGGACCAAAACATGGTGCCACCACCGAAAGAGCGAAACAATATATTGATTTTGCGAAGAAACATCACTTGGGAGGCGTGCTTGCCGAAGGTTGGAACAAAGGTTGGGAGACCTGGGCTCCGGGCGTAGTTCCCAAGCAGGATTTTTCAACAGCCTATCCCGATTTTGATTTAAAAGCAGTGGTGGATTATGCAAAGGCAAATCAAATTGAATTTATTTCGCATCACGAAACAGGTGGAAATATTCCTGAATACGAAAAGCAGATGGACTCCGCTTTTGCCTTGTGCCACAAATTGGGAATCCATTATCTGAAAACTGGCTATGCTGGCACCATCATCCCTAAGGGTTATCATCATCATGGGCAATATATGGTCCGACATTTCCAAAGAGTGGTTGAATTGGCAGCGAAATATCAAATCATGTTGGATGTTCATGAGAGCATTAAACCTACAGGTATTGACCGCACCTTCCCCAATCTGATGTCGCAGGAAGCCGGCAGGGGCAATGAATGGAATGCCACCTACAAAGCAAGCCCTGCAAGTCATGCTGCTACCTTACCATTTGGACGTTTCCTGGCAGGACCTTTTGATTATACTCCCGGCATTTTCCACATAATTCACACTCCTGAAATGAACAAACGTTTGTATTGCACGCTCACGAATCAATTGGCAATGTATGTTGTGTTTTATAGCCCGATGATGATGGTGTCGGATATGATTGAAAATTACGAAAACAAGCCTGCATTTCGTTTTATTGAAGAAGTGCCTTGTGTTTGGGATGAGACTCATGTTGTGGATGCAGTGATAGGAGATTATGTCAGCATTGCCCGCCGCAGTGGAGATAAGTGGTTTGTCGGAAGCCTTTGCGATGAAAACAATTACCTAATAAAAATTCCTTTGAGTTTTCTCGATAAAGGGAAACCCTATCTTGCTACTATCTACGGCGATTCTATAACAACCGATTGGGAAAAGAATCCCGAAGCTGTTGAAATTGCTACATATCAAATCGCTTCAACCGATACTATCTATGCAGCATTATCGAAAGCAGGAGGACATTGCATCAGTATTAGACCTAAGGATGTCAATGAGTCTTTAACTTATCCTTCCATCAAAACATACAATCAATCCTCCACAGCAAAAATGAATGTTTTCAAAAAGTTGAAAACGTATGGCGACAATCATATCAGCCATTTGGCAGTGAAAAAGCCTGTTAAGCTCCTTACAATGTATAGCAACACCTATCCTGCTTCTGGAAGTAATGCCCTTACCGATGGCATACGCGGGATGCTTAACTATTCTATGGGCAATTGGCAAGGATATGAAGGCACAGATATGGATGCTACCATTGACCTTCTACAATTGACTTTGATTCATAAAATTACGGCAGGATTTCTCAGCGATCCCGGTAGTTGGATATTCCTACCGAAGCAGATTGAATTTTATGTTTCCCTAGACGGGAAGAACTTTACGCTTATAGATAAACAAACTCATACACCCGAAAAACCATCTGATTTGAACACCATCGCCATAAAGGATTTTGTGCATGCTTTTAATTCGATGAAAGTACGTTATATTAGAGTAAAAGCAAATGCCATAATTAACTGCCCTGCTTGGCATTCTGGCAAAGGTAATAAAGCATGGCTGTTTAGCGATGAAATTATTGTTGAGTAGTTTTTTGGTTGATTGAGTTAATTGGGTTGATTAAGTTATACTAAGTTGTGCGAAATTTGCAAATTGTTCCTCACAGTCAAAATTCATCTTAGTGTTCTTAGTGCCTTAGTGGTTTTTTACACTTTAGCTGAAGAGTGCAAAGATATATTGAACGGTATCCGTAAATCGTAGAAGCTAACCTTTGTTTTTGGCATTCGTAATTCGTAGTGGCCAAATCTTGGTATTTGGTATTTGGAGTTTGGAATTTGGATCTTTGTCCGTATCTGAACTCAGAACTCCAAATAAATAAACGGCTGCGTATCCGACGAAAAGCCTTGAAAAATAAATAAGATGCCAACCACAATGATAAGCACTTTCACTGTCCAGTGCAAACGGATAAATTGGCGGGTGAAGAATTCATTCCATTTGAGTGGCGAATAATGTAGCAGATATGCCACAATCAACACTGCGAGCGGCGTAGCATAAAGCTTAGCCCATTGCCCTGCCACACTTATGTCGAAATGGGTGAACACCAGCGTGTAAATTTTTTGTGCAGCTTGCAGGCTCTCTGCCCGAAACAATACCATCGAAAATGCCAAGAAATGAAACGTGATGAAAATGCTCAAGAAACGATAGATGCCGAAGGTGTTTTTCTTTGCAATTTTGCTGCGGAGGTTGGCAGTGGCAAAAGTAAATGCGATAGCCAATCCGTGGGAAGTGCCCCACAGTATATACGTCCAAGCAGGACCATGCCAAAATCCCGAAATAAAGAAGGTGATCAACACGGCAAGGATTACGCCTCCCTGTTTGAATTTGCGAAATGTGTAAGCCAAAGGATAAAAAACATATTCGTTGAACCAAGTGGACAAAGAAATATGCCAACGGCGCCAAAAATCGGCAACATTATCTGCCATAAACGGTTTGTTGAAGTTCGCCATTACATTAAATCCGAGCAGCATCGCTATGCCTATAACGATGTCGGTATAGCCCGAAAAGTCGAAATAAATCTGCATAGCATAGCCATAAATTGCCATCAGTCCTTCCCATCCGGTGAAGAATTCGGGCGAATCGAACACGCGATCTACTAAGTTAGCTCCCAGAAAGTCGGCGATAAACACTTTTTTGAATGCACCGATGAGGATGAGCACGAAAGCTTTGCCGATAAGTTCTCGATTGAAATTCAGTTTGGCGGCAAACTGTGGCAACAAATCGCGTGCTTTGGCAATGGGACCAGCTAATATGTTGGGGAAAAACGAAACGTAGAGCACATAATTGATATAATTGGTTTCGGGTTCGTCTATCGTTTCGCGATAAATGTCGAAGATATACGAAAGTGTTTTAAACACATAGAATGAAATGCCTATGGGCATAATCAAATTGAGCAGCACAGGAGAAGGTTCTCCCGTGGCTATACCGAAAAAGGTGTTTAATAAGAAATTGGTATATTTAAAAAGTATCAGTGCGCCCACATTGATGAAGATGGACAACAGCAGCAACCATTTCTTTTTTTGTTGCGTTGAAACGCGAAACATTTGTTTACCGATAAAATAATCGGATGTAGCCATCGCCACCAATAGCAACACATAGAAGCCACTGATTTTATAATAAAAGAATAAGCTAAAGACAAGCAGCAAAAGGTTGCGTTTTTTGATGTTGCTATATACAAAAATGTAGCCCACATATAAGATGGAAAACAAGGCAACAAACAAAACCGAAGTGAACACCAAAGGGGCTTTGGGATTATAGCAGAGTGCGTTCAGAAATTCGCTGATGCTTGCCATTGTTTAAGGAATTATCAAAGTTTGACCGATACTGAGTTTCTCGGAAGTGAGTTTGTTCATTTGTTTGAGTTTAGCCACTGTGGTGTTATATTTTTTGGCAATAGACCAAAGTGAATCGCCTGAATTGACTTTATAATAGGCTTTTCGTGTGGTGATGCGCGTATCGTTTTTGGGTTTCAGTGCGGCTTGATTCACAATCGGCTCATGCTTCTCCACCGTTTTGGGTTGAGGCACCACAGGCACCACATGCGATTTTTTATAAATGACCAAAGATTCTCCTGCAATTATCTTAGTGCCCGACAAACCATTCCAGTATTGCAAATCCTTCACAGTGATATTATAACGATCGGCAATGGCACCCAAATTATCGCCCGGGCGCACTATATAAAATACTTTATCAGTGGGTTCACCGTGTGTTGCCGTTTCTGAATATACGGGAGGATGCTCGCTTTTAGCATTTTCCTTTTTGAAACAAATATCTTCCACAAAATAGGGCTTCAATTGCGTTGTGTCGAGCAAATGATTTTGAGCAATCAAACTATCAGATTTCTCTTGCAACCATAGCACGTATGAATTCAAAATAGCATTTAAGTATAGTTCTCCTTTGGCATAATAGCCCGGCGTTGTCAAATGGATTTTGTCGGGTTTTGCCAGTCCGCGCTTGTACCATAAATTCATTGAAGCACAATTGCCGCTCACATCATAATAATTATAGAAAGCACATTTACGATATTCGGCAACACGTTTGGTCATCTGCATAAAATCGTTGCATTCTAATATGTCTTTTCTATGCCGATACAGAATGTCTTGAGAATTCGAAATAATGATAGAAGTATTGGGGGTCGCCCGTTGAATCATATCAATAATTTTCACCAGATTGCTTTCCATTTCAGTGGCATTGAATTTGCCGCCATAGAAATCATTGGCACCTAAATCCAAAATCACTAGGTCGGGACTGAATTCGGCGATATGTTTTTCGAACAAACGTTGTTTCAACAAACTGACATAGCCCGCACCGTTGATACCGGTACTGCAATACAAAACCCCACTGTTTTCGCGACTTTCTATCATCATGCCATAACATTCAAAGAAGTTTTGACGTTTATTGGTTTTGTTCATTACCACTTCTATAGTATCGGTAGATTGCGAAAGAATGATGAGAATATAAGGTTTTGGGGAAGAATAATCGCTGCAATCCACATAAATGGGCATCTTGGTGGCAGATGTTTTGAGTTTGAAATCAAAACTCGAACTATCTTGTTTGCAATAAAGTTTCAATACGGTGAAATTATCATGGATAAAACCTTCGCGAAAAATGAATTTGAAACTTGCTGTGGAATCTTTTGTGTGAACGGTAGCGCCTATCATACCCATGTCGAAAACGGCTTCGCGTTGCGTGTTGCGTGTATATTCCCAATTGCCTGTGCAGGATGTTTTGTAATCATAAGCTGCATGAGTTCCGGCAGCTTTATACGGAAAAACTAAGCCACGACCACCAAAGCCCAGCATCTCCTGCATCCGTTCGCGTATATATCCCGAAGGGAAATCTGCCTGAAGGTGCGAATCGCCGATGTGCAAAATCTTTAGCTTACGCCTGGGAGTCAGCGGAATCTTTCTAAAAAAAGAATCAATAGCCGCAACGTTTGTCCATTCGATATAATTTCTGTCGTAATGAATAAATGGATAATAATTTAGATATTTTATCTGATTATTCATGTATGTAGGACTAGAGATAGAGTCGCTGCTGATAGGGGTGAAGAATATGGGATTATGGTAGATTTTAAATGCAAGCAAAATACCTATGATAGGCAGCAGCATCAAAATCCAAAACCGATAAAGCCGTGAGCGTTTCATATTTATTTTTTAATACGTTGTTTGTGTAAATAAAGATTGTATTCCACCAGCAAAGCTTCCACCAGTTCGTTGGCAATTATTTTTTGACCTTTATCGGAGAAGTGACCATTGGTAACAGCAAGCTTTTTATCTGTCCACGCTAAAATAGAATTCAATCCGCCCATCATATTAAATAAATCCCAGTAAGCACAACCTGCTTTCAGGGCAGCATTTTTTTGTGCCTCTGTAATCTTTGGCAACCAAGGATAAGAAGCATAGCCACCTTCGCCACCTTTTGCCATATCACCTGCACCAATAACCAATATGCTGATGTCAGGTTTTGCTTTCTTAAACTTCATGAAGAGATTGTAATAAATGCCGCCTATCCATTCGCAAGCTTTGTCGGAATGAATATAGGGGACCACATTGGCACCATATTGAAAAATGATAAGTTTGGTGTTCGTCAGATTCAACATTTGGCTCAATTGATTGTCGTTAATCAGCATTAATCCATCTCCTGAATGTCCTCGTATAGCGTAATTATCAACCTGTATGCCTGTGCCACTATCGAAATACATACCATAGAAATCAGGACTATTATCAGAAGCAAATTCCACTTTTACGTTCATAACGTTGCTAATTTTTGTTTTATGAAGACAAACGCTTTTGCAGCGAGCCAACGTATCGGATTTGATGAGGTCATTGCTTTTGGTATCAATAAAATTCACAACACATGCATCGGTAGCACGACCGTATAAAAATGAAACAGAATTGTAAGCATATTTACCACCCATTTTCATAGAAACACTAGCATTATAGTAAGCTTTGCCCGTAGAACCTTGATGTATATCTTTTTTGGTTTCAGCACTGTCAGAGCCACCTTCATCATCATGTTGGTGAACAGAATATTTACTGAAACGGAAAACCGCACCCGATAATCCATAATCATTATTCTCAAATCTGTCATGAAAGACCGTATATTTTGCCCAATTTCCGCTGGAGTTTCTGAAATAACTCACCGGAGTTAAATCTTTCAAAGGCACATAACCAATGCCTGAACCGCCGAAGTGTTCATGAAACTGATCCCGCACAATATTTGACATGCGATCGCCTTCCAATTGCGAATCGCCATAATGGGCAATACGAACAGTAGTAGAGTCTTTTTCGTGGAAGAGTGCTTTGAAAAAATTATCTAAGGCACTTCCCGTGTTAGACATCGGATTCACCAAATAGATGTTTTGTTTCTTAGGTCCTATTTTCGATAGATTGGTGCGTTTCAAAATCAAATCATCGCTCAAGGTGTTAGAAAGATAACTTTGAAGCAAACTGTCAGCCTTTTTATTGACATCTTTCATCGAGAAATCAAAAAGCGAAGTAGGAGGAAGAAACTTAATATGTTCTTTCACAAATAGAGAAGCTGTTGAGTTATAATAAAAAGAATAACCAACAAGTAAAACTTCGGAAATCAAAATAATAAGAAGAACCTCAACAGGCTTATTCCTCATGACCAATGGGCTTATACGGCAAGCTTGGTTTCTATAGACTTCATAAAATCGCCAACGTTTTTCATCGCAATCAGTTCTTTCAATTTGAACTTTATGGCGAATTCAGTTTCGGTGGCAGAAATTAAAATTAGGTGGGTCAACGAATCCCATTTCTCAATATCCTTAGCAGTAGTTTCTTCAGAAATTAGTATTGTATCATCTTTAAAAACCGTACAAAAAACTCTATTCAGACGGCTTTTAATTTCATCGTAGTGCATAATCACGTATGTTTTTATAATAGAACTGCAAAGGTCGCACTATTTCGGGACATGACAAAATAATGTGGAATTTATTATGGATGTCATAATCTTAAATCAGTGTTTGGCACTGAAATATCAAAAAAGAAAATTAATGAATTAACGAAAATAGATTGTATAGTTTATAAGGGGAAACAAGATATAAAATAAAAATAATATGCAGATATTTCAAATTGAAATGTCCGTATGAAGAATTGAAATGAGCATGTAAAAATTTTTTATGTGCGTGTGAAGAATTGAAATATGCATGTGTAGATTTTTTATATGCGTGTGAAGAATTGAAATATGCGTGTGAAGATTTTTTATATGCGTGTGAAGAATTGAAATGTGCGTGTAAAGAATTGAAATATGCGTGTGAAGATTTTTTATGTCCGTGTAAAGAATTGAAATATGCGTGTGAAGAATTGAAATGTCCGTGTAAAAAATTGAAATGTGCGTGTGAAGATTTTTTATGTCCGTGTAAAAAATTGAAATGTCCGTGTAAAAAATTTTTACGTGCGTGTAAAAACTTTTTATGTGCGTGTAAAAACTTTTTATGTCCGCATTTCGTATGGAGACATTCGTATAATTAAGTTTCACCTTCAGACTTATTCTCTTATAAAATGGAAAATTAGAATTGAAATAAAGATGTTTAATTTAGGTTTTTTTTAAATTGAGATATTTATTGAGGAATATCTCTTAATAGTTATTCTAATTCTTTATTAGTTAGATAATTCTAATCGTTCAATTTGCTATTTTCTTAAAAGCAATTTGAAAGTGATGCATGTTGTTTTCGAACCGATAATTCACAGCGTAGGAATACACCTCGCATATTTTCTGAACAATAGACAAACCTAATCCTAAGGATTCGGGGGAGGAGGATTGTTTGTGGAAACGTTCGAAAAGAAGACTTTTGTCTATGGCGAGTTCTGTTCCTGAATTGGAGATGCAAATGAAAGTGTTTGAAATTTGAATGATGAGTTCGCCTTCTTTGATGTTATGGCGAATGGCATTTTTGATGAGGTTGGCAAAAAGTATTTCGGCTAAATAGGGGTTGATACATAGCTCCACATCGTCATCAAACTGTTTGATCACTTTGATGGCTTTCGATTCAATCAAATCTTCTAAGGTTTCTAGTTGATTGTTGATGAGCAATTGTGGGGATATAATTTTTGATTCAGGGAACTGACGATTTTCTATTTTGGCTAACAACAATAAGGTTTTGTTGAGTTTCGAAAGCCGATTGGAAGCATCATAAGCATCTGCCACTGCTTTGAGTTGTTTGTCGTCGAGGTTTTGTGATTGAAGCAGCAATTCCATCTTTGAATTAATGATTGCCAAAGGAGTTTGCAGTTCGTGGGAAGCGTTTTCGGTGTATTCTTTCATGTTCGAGAAATCTCTTTTGATTCTCTCGGTCATAGAAATCAACACCTTGTTTAAATCATCAAACTCCTTGATGTCCGATTGTTTCAAGGCGAAATCGTTGTGGGTGTTTATATCGTAGTTATTTATCTTTTTGATGGTATCATAAAACACATTCCAAGCTTGCAACGAGGTTTGCCGAACGGTGATGAGCAAGGTGATGATGATCAAAAAGACCAAAATTGTCATAATCATAAATATCCGAACGATGAGGTTGTCGGTTTCTTCAAGCGATTTGAATATCTGTATATAATATTGCGTATGATCAAAATTGGCAATAAAACCCAATTGGCGAAAGGGGATATATTTTTGAGCCATATTGTCGTAGAACAAGGTATCGTAGAAGGATAATTGTGGCTTTGGGATTTCTTTAAGCGCGGTGATGATTACTTTTTCATTTTGATTTTGTGGTGTGTAAACTGAGGCATGGGCGGACAACAATTGATTGACGATGCTGGTTTTTCGTTTCTCCAACTCGATGTTGATGTTTTGATTCACTTGATTTCGCAAGAGATAATAAAAAGCTATCGTGCCAAACATAAATACAAACAAGGTAACTGACAAATAGTTCAGACTAGTTTTGGTTAAGAGTTTCATCTTCTTTGAATAATAAGTAAATTTAGATTATTCGCAGATGGTAAATTTGTAGCCAACGCCATGAACCGTGCGGATGTAATCGTTGCAGCCTTCTTTGATGAGTTTGCTTCTCAGATTTTTTATATGGGTATAAATAAAGTCGAAGGAGTCTGCCATGTCCATATAATCGCCCCACAGATGTTCTGCCAAACCCGATTTGGTGATGACTTTGTTTTTGTTTGCAATAAAAAACAACAGCAACTCGTATTCCTTTTTAGTCAGTTTTAGCTCTTTATCATGTACATAAGCCGTATGTTGATTGGGCAGGATTTTAATTTCGTTGAGTATCAATTCTTCATTACCATTGAAATTGATTCTGCGATTGATGGATTTGAGATGGGCATTCAGTTCTGCCAAATGGAAAGGCTTGGTGAGATAATTGTCGGCACCAATTTCGAGCCCTTCAATGCGGTTTTCTAAAGAGTTTCGAGCGGAAATAATAATAATCCCTAAGGATTTTGCACTCTTTTTGATTTGTTTGATGATGTCCAAGCCGCTGCCATCGGGCAAATTAATATCCACCACGATGCAATCATATTCATACAATTCAACTTTTTCAAGTGCATCAAAATAGGTGTAAACGGCTTCGCAAATGTGTCCTTCTTCGTGCAGATATTCCACCACCGAATCGGTCAAAGTTTTTTCGTCTTCAATAATTAATATCTTCATATTATTCTGAATCGAAACATCATGCTAGGGGTTCTTCCTCAACGATGTTGCGCGGATTAATCACCGTGTTGCGTCCCAAAAGAAAACCGCAAGCGCCCATAAATATATCCACCGACATGGTGAGCAAACGTGTGGCTATGGGGACAATAATAGCTACATCTTTCTGCTTGGTGACTCCCGAAATGATGAAAAACATCAAGCTTTCGCGCACCCCTAATCCTCCCGGAGTTATCAAAACTGCAAAACCTACCACATCAGCCACCAAAAGAGACCCCACCAAAACCGTCATCAATTTGGCATCAATATCTAATCCAATAGCGATGCACAACACATATCCGCCTAAACAAAACAATACGTTGCCAAAAAGGTATAGCAATTGGGTGATAAGTATCTTCTTCAAGGAAATCTTTACGTATGAAATTTCTTTCTTCATCATTTTGTTCGCCAAACGAATGAAAAAGTTTAAGATGGGTGTGTGAAATAAGATGAACATCGCGTAAGCTAAAAATACGAGACCGATATACAGGATGGCTCCCGTTTTTGAAATCTTATTGAGGGTTGAAACCAACATGATGGTTCCCACGGCGGATGCTGCCAAGAGGGTTGATATGGTGGCAACCACGTTTACAAACAATACATTGGATTTGGAATAGCCTTTTTTGGCTAACCAATACATCTGAACAGCATAGGACCACACCTTGCCCGGAAGATATTTGGCAAGCTGCGTGGTGTTGACTATGGCGATGCTTTCTTTGATAGAAATCCGTTTCAAGGAGCGATGATAGGAGTTGATCAGATAGCGCCACGTGAGTGTGTTTACAAAATATGCGAGAATTATAAACAGCACAGAAATACATAGAAAGGTGAAGTTAAGCCTCAGTTCCATGTTTTGTATGTCTTGCCAATTCTTATTAAATTCGACGATGAAGAAATACACAACCGCAGCAATAACCAAAATGGAAATAAGAAGTTTACTGTTTTTTTTGAGCCATTGAATCATAAACAAACGCTATATATTTGAAGTGTTGTGGTGTTGAGTTGTTATCATTTATGGTGCAAAAGTACTATTTTTTAATATATAATCACAGTTGTAGGTGATTTTTTTTGAATATTTGATGTTTAGCCGACATTGGGCATATAAATTCACCTAGGTTTAAGACCCAAATTCCAAGCTCCAAATTCCAAATCCCAAGATTGAAGAAGCTCCAAATTCCAAGCTCCAAATCCCAAATCCCAAGATTGAAGACCCAAGCTCCAAATTCCAAGCTCCAAGAAAAAGAAAGAAAGAAAAAACTAAACAACTGCATCCTGAAGATAGAAAATTTGCCCGCCTCCCCCTTGGTATTTGGTATTTGGTTCTTGGAGCTTGGATCTTAATCAGTCAGGATGTCCCGCACCGCGTCAATCACATCCTGCACATCCTCATCACTAAGTTTCGGAGAGATGGGCAGGCTGATGGTTTCCTGACCATAGTTGATGGCATGAGGATAATCCCCTTCACGATACTGATAGGTGTCGCGATAATAGGGATGCTGAGGTATGGCTAGATAATGAACGCCGCATCCGATGTTGCGCTGATGCATTTCGTTCAAGAAATCATCGCGGGAAATGCCACAAAGGTTTTTGTCAATGCGGATGGTGTGTAAATGATAAGCGTTTTTGGTTTGGGGCGCATCGGCGCAAGGGGTTGTGATGGGCAAGCTTTTGAACGCCGCATTGTATCTGTTCCAAATCTGTTGGCGTTTTTCATGATACAGTTCTATACGCTTGAGTTGATGGATACCGAAAGCGGCTTGCAAATCCATCATATTATATTTGAAGCCGGCTTCCACCACAAAATAATGTTTGTAGCCCGCGTCGGAGAAACGACTCCAAGCATCTTGCGTCAGTCCGTGCAGCGCCAAAGTTTTGATGCGAGCAATCAAGGCTTCGTTGTTGCTAATCACCATGCCGCCTTCGCCTGTGGTGATGTTTTTGGTGGCATAGAAACTGAAACAACCCAAATCGCCAATGGTGCCGACGGGTTGTTGCTGATATTCGGACTCGATGGCGTGGGCACAATCTTCTATCACACACAAATGATGTTGGCGAGCCAATTGCATGATAGCATCCATGTTGCACGGGCGTCCTGCAAAATGAACCACCAAGATGGCTTTGGTCTTCGGAGTGATTTTCTTGCGGATTTCTTCCACATCTATGTTCAGCGTTTCGGGCTTGATGTCGGCAAGCACGGGCACGGCTCCCGCATGGATGATGGCATTGACGGTGGCGCAAAAGGTCATGGCGGTGGTGATGATTTCGTCGCCGCGCCGGATGTCCAACGCCAAACACGACAAATGCAATGCCGCCGTGCACGAGTTGACCGCAGCGGCATAGTTCACCTTTTTATAGACAGCGAAATTGTGTTCAAATTGCGCCACTTTTTCGCCTGTACCTAGCCATGATTTGCTCACTGAATCCAAAAACTCATCTATTTCTGCTTGCTCGATGAGGGGTTGTCCGAAAACTAGGAAGTTTTTTCTCATGGGATTATTGGTTTATAATGGTGAACTAGCAAGGGGAGCATGGCTTTTATTCTTTCGTTTATTTTTCAGTATTATGAAAGTATCATATAATAACAAAAGAACGATGAATGAAAATGTGACCCAATAGCCCCACAACACATCACAGACAAAAGTGGGCGTTCTTGAAAAATATAAGAACACTAATGCCAAAAAATCTAGAATAATTAGGGTTAGAGTAGCATGTTTGTCTATAAACTTTATAAGCAATCCAAGTAAGAGTAATAAAAATGAAATCAATATAGCATAGAAGGGGATATAATAAACGGAATTAATTACCTCGCCCAAACCTGTAAACGTGTCGGGTTTTGGAATTAGAATTGGTCGTAGAAAAGGATAGTTATCCGATATAACTTCTGACAATCGTTTTTCTTCAGCGTTTTCTATTGAAGTATTTTCAATGGGTTTTGACACCTCATCCATTAAAGTCATTCTTGGTTCTACAACTGAATCGTGTTGTAGCGAATCTTTTGTGGATGTTTTATCCGTAATGGCTCCTAATCCGGCTTTTTGAAGTGCCTCAACGGAATCTTGCTTGGCTTTTTCTCGTTGGGCTTTTTCCTCTTTGGAAGGTCCACAACCCGTATAAAAAAACGGAAGCAAAAAGCACAGCAAAACTATAATGTGTAGTATTTTTGAATAGGTCGTTTGTTTCTTCATCTTATAAGGAGTAATTTTTTAGCAAAGATATAAAAATAAAACTAATTACAGCCATTGTGAAAAAAAATAATAGGAAATAACCCTAAAACCAAAGCCTAAAGCTTCTAGGAGCGTCATTCGTAATTCGCAAATTCGTAAAAGGAGCGAAACCACGAAGGCACTAAGAACACTAAGTTACACTAAGAATTGTTTGTCCCCATTCGTAATTCGAAAATTCGTAATTCGTAGAGCTCATTAATCATTCATCGCGCCCAAACGCCAGATGCTCACTTCCCCAACTATCTCTGTGCTTTCCGTAAAGAAAAATAGATAAGGTTTGCCGCCCATTTGTGCATAAGAAAGTATTTTTTCTTCGGCGGGTTGCCACACTATGGGCGTTAATGAGACAGGTTCACCGGTGATATGGTCGCAAGTGTAGCCATACATAGGCGTAGTGCGATTGTTTTTTATCAACAAAAAGAACGTCATTTCGTTCACCAAATCAATCTCGGCTCTGCGGGTTTCGCCTATGGGTAAATCGAGCAAATAGGGACCTGTACCACTGCCACCTTGCGGATGATGATGCGAAGGATTTAAGAGCGATTGATTGAAAAATGCCGCTGCTTTTTCGGGCTCATCAATATATTCTATGGCTAGCGTATGTATATTGATGGTGATTTGCTTTTCCAATTTGATGCGCAATTCATCCGTAGTGAGTATAAAGTCTTTTACGTCTTCTATTTTACCCAATTGTAAATTGCGAATATTCTCATAAGTGGTAGTATAGCCTTGCAATTTGGTGACAAAAGCAGGAGGAAACGAAGTGGAATGAGCCGTTACGGCTGCTTTCAGGCGACTCAACAAGGTTTCTATAGTAGTTTTGTTAGCAATAGAATATTCATTCAAACCTTTTGGAAAGAACTCTATATAGGTTTCTGAATCCGGTAGAAATTGACCACCAATGATTTTTTCATTCAATGTCATGTCGGCTTTGAAATTCACAAAAAATGTATCAACTGTGCCTGTTTTGCCTTTTTTGATGGCTTTGGTTTGATCTTCCGTGTTTAATTCGCCCGTCCATGTTTGGAGGGCAGCAGTCGTGGCGGCTAACATATCGTCGTATTGCCCCGCGGTGTTGTAATGGATAATTCTAACTTCGTGGTCTTTACCAAAAGTTTTATAATGCAAGTCGCTGGCTGGCACTCCTGTTCTGAACAGATTGCCAAAGAAAACTAATATTTTTTTCATCTAACAATGGTTTTTGGTTATAACATATATAACGTAAAAACCGTATCAATAACTTGGTTCATTCGAAAAAAAAAATAAAATAAAATGTTCTTGAGCAGAAAGAATAATTATAAAAACTTGTTTATGTGTATCATACAAAGATATATAGTGACGAAAAATAATTATTTATAGTCAATAAATTTCTATGATGGCATAAATTGTTTAATTTTATAGGTCATAGATATCTATGATGGCACAAATTATTCAATTTTATAGGTCATAGATATCTATGATGACACAAAGTATATAATTTTATAGGTCAAAGATATCTATGATGACACAAAGTATATAATTTTATAGGTCATAGATTTCTATGATGACACAAATTATGTAATTTTATAGGTCATAGATATCTAAGATGGCACAAATTAAATAATTTTATAGCTCATAGATATCTATGATGGCATAAATTACATATTTTTATAATTCAAAGATTTCAATGATAACATAAAGAACATGTTAGCCATGATTTTAGATTTCTATAAAGGCAGAAAATCTATTATTATATAGTTTATAGATATCGAAGATGGTGCGCGGTAGTGACATGGCATGGCTCGATGGATAGTCGTAGCACGGCTCGAAGCCGTACTACGACTTGCAGATATTTAAGAAAAACCCCCATCCAATTTCCCTTATTTTATATATTTCTACATATTTATTAGATGTATGTGGAAGATTATTTCTATCTTTGTAAAAGATTTATCCATTATAATGAAAACAAAAATTCTTCTGTGTATGTTGATGTTGCTGGGGCAGTTTTGTTTTGGGCAGAATTTGGTGCTTAACCCAAGTTTTGAAGATTATTCAAATTGTCCGTATGGTCCCGGTCAACTAAATTTTGCCAATTATTGGTTTTCGGCAAACTCGGGGGGTGGGGGGTCTTCGGAGTATTATAATTCATGTAGTAACCCTAGTTGGGTCGGGGTTCCAAATAATTATAATACATATCAGTATGCTAGGACAGGAAATGCCTATTCTGGAACAATGTGTTTCCTTCATGGGAGTAATGAGTACAGAGAATATATTGAAGGTACACTAAAATATCCATTAGAAAGTGGACACCAATATTGTACATCCTTTTATGTTTCTCTTTCAAATCCATCATCCAGCTATGGTATTGATGCACTTGGTTTGTACTTTACTAATGACAGCCTAATTACGGATTCGGGCTGGGTTCATAGTGTAATACCTCAAATAGCTAATAACAGCATGAATATTATTACTGATACTGCAAACTGGGTAAAAATAAGCGGAACATTCATAGCAGTTGGAGGTGAGAATTTTTTTACTTTTGGAAATTTTACAAGAAATTATTTTACTAATTATATTTATATACAAGGAAGTACGGACGGGCAGGCATATTATCTTCTGGATGATGTGGCGGTATATGAATGCGGTGCACTTGTATATGGTGCCAATGCAGGCGGAAATAAAACCATTTGCAAAGGCGAAAGCGTTCAAATTGGTATGCCCCGCTATGATGAATACCTCTATGAATGGCACAGCATGGATGGGGCTTTGGTGGATATCACAAATTATATCACCGTTTCGCCCGCTGCAACCACAAGCTATGTGTTGCATGTAAAAGATTTTAAATTTGATGTTACAACAGATACTGTAACGGTTGTGGTTGATGATGCTATGTGTACCCAAATATATATCCCCAATATTTTCTCTCCCAATGGCGATGGTCAAAATGATGTGTTTCGGGTTCGCGGAGAACAGATAGCGAGTGTGCATTTAATGGTGTATAATCGTTGGGGAAATATGGTGTTTGAGAGTAATGATATGAGTTATGCTTGGGATGGGATGTTTCAGGGGAAGGCATGTGAAGTGGGCGTGTATGCTTGGATGGCGGAAATAGTGATGAAGAATGGAACAAATTTGTTTCGGAAGGGGAATGTGAGTTTGGTGAGATAATAGATAAGAGATAATAGTTACGGGTCTTGTCCCCCGCCTGAATGACTTAATCGTTAAAGATTCAGTCGGGCAGGCTTTCACCTTTTTCCTTGTTTCAAATAATCTAAAAGTCTAATAGTCTAAAACCTAATAGTCTAGAAGTCTAAAACCTAAAAGTCTAATAGCCTAATGCCTAAAAGCCTAAAAAATATCACACAAAAAACTCTTCCGTTTCCAAACAAATCATTACATTTGTGCCTTATTTCTAAATTTAAACTTTTATTATTATGACAGAAAAAAGAAAAGGTGTTTACAGTGATTCGACAGTGACCAGATGGACAGCCCTGTTGATAGTATCGTTGACGATGTTTGCGGGATATTTTATCGCCGATGTGATGTCGCCATTACAAGATAAATTGTCGGAAGTGATGCGTTGGGGCGCCGATGATTTTGGTCTTTTTAATGGGGCTTATGCATGGTTCAATGTGTTTTTGTTCTTCCTGATTTTTGGCGGATTTATTTTGGATAAAAAAGGAGTTCGCTTCACGGGAATCATGGCAATTTTAATTATGATGATTGGAACAGGGCTCATTTATTGGGCAATTTCCACCGACACGCTTGCCGCAAAAGTATGGAATATTTTTTCTATAAAACATCCCGCTCAGGTGTGGATTGCTTCCATAGGCTATGCGATTTTTGGTGTGGGCATCGAAATAGGAGGTATAACCACTTCGAGAATCATCGTGAAATGGTTTAAAGGAAAAGCCTTGGCGTTTGCCATGGGTATGCAGCTTTCTGTAGCCCGTTTGGGAACCACTTTAGCCTTATCGGCTCCCTTATTAATCATAAACGCTACGGGCAAATTGAGTTCGCCACTGTTTGTTAGTTTGGTGATGCTATGTGTTAGTTTGATTACATTTTTATTGTTTTCAGTGATGGATAAACGCTTGGACGAATCTATCAAAGCCCACGCCATTGAAAACAAAATAGTAGCCGACGAAAACTTCCATATTAAAGATTTAAAACAAATCGTAAAAAACAAAGCCTGGTGGTATGTGACTATTTTGTGCGTTTTGTTTTATTCGGCTGTGTTCCCCTTTTTGAAATTCTCGACCAACCTTTTAACCAATAAATTCGGCATTGATCCTGAATATGGAGGCATGATTTCATCCTTGCTCACCTTCGGATGCTTGTTTATGACACCACTGTTTGGAGGTATTTACGATAGAAAAGGCAGAGGTGCCACCATCATGTTGATTGGAGCTGTCATCCTTTTCAGTGCACATTTATTGTTCGCTTTGCCTTTACATTTTTCTAAGGATGTTGCTACTGTTTATGCCATTGCTTTGGTATTTTTGATAGGCGTTAGTTTTTCACTGGTTCCTTGTGCCATGTGGCCCGCTGTTTCGAAAATCATTCCCGACCATCAATTAGGGACTGCTTATGCGGGCATCTTCTGGTTTCAGAATTTAGTGGCGTTGTGGGCTCTGCCAACGTTTTTGGGATATATATTAGATAGATTTTGCATCATCGGCTACGACGTAACCGGAAAAATCCCAAAGTACGATTATGCCATTCCGATGTTAATCTTTATGAGTTTCGGAATTTTGGCAGTTCTTTTTGCGTATCTGTTGAAGTTGGAAGATAGAAAGAAAGGCTACGGCATCGAACAACCGAACATTGTGAAATAAGTACCGACTTGAACCTAACAGAAGTTGTTTTGCCCTGTGCAGAACAACTTCTTTTTATATAAACCATCCACGCCATGAAAATCCTTTTAGTTGCTGCCACCATAGCTGAAGTCACTCCTTTGGCTGTTGCACTGACATTGGACTTGGACAAACAAAAGCATCGTTACCAATGTGGCTACAAAGGTCATGAGATTACGCTGCTCATCACGGGGGTGGGTATGGTGGCTACGGCATTTCAGATGGGGAGTTTGGAAGCGAAAAGCTATGATGTTGCCTTGAATGTGGGCATAGCAGGAAGTTTCAATCGGGCGCTTGCCATTGGCGAAGTGCTGAATATAACCACGGATTGTTTCTCCGAATTGGGCGCAGATTATGGCGACAGGTTTATTTCCTTATATAGCATGGATTTCGCTAAGGAATTCGACACCGGCATCATCAACAAAAATTGCGAGATACAAAACACAAGCCAAACAACCAACAAAATCATCACCGACCTAAAGCAAGCCAAAGGCATCACCGTGAACACCATCAACGGCAATGAAGAACGGATTGAAAAAGTGATGAAACAATTCTCTCCGGATGTGGAAAGCATGGAAGGGGCCGCATTTTTGTATGTATGTATGCTGAAAGAGATACCCTGTTTTCAGATTCGAGGCATATCAAACTATATAGAACCACGCAATCTGAATAATTGGAACATTCCCTTTGCGATTAGTATGGTCAATAGGGTGGTGGTTGCTATCTTGGATGCCTTTCAGAAGTAAATTCCAAATACCAAATACCAAGAACTCCGAACTCTGAACTCCAAACAATGAACAATGAACTACGAACTATGAACTACGAACTACGAACTCTGAACTCTGAACTACGAACTCTGAACTCTGAACTCTGAACTACGAACTCGAAGCATGATAATAATAGGAATTACAGGAACTCTGGGTGCAGGCAAAGGAACTATTGTGGATTACTTGGTTGCAAACAAGGATTTTG
Source organism: uncultured bacterium (assembly GCA_903858655.1). Lineage (GTDB taxonomy): Bacteria > Bacteroidota > Bacteroidia > Bacteroidales > CAIWKO01 > CAIWKO01. The sequence continues at coordinate 22,880 of CAIOJS010000121.1, forward strand.
CTCATTATTCTGTGAGGGAATATCTAGTGAAAGAAATCACGAAACGAGGACTGACGGTCAATCGAGATGCAATGGTGTTGGTGGCAAATGAACTGAGGGCGAAACATAATCCGTCGTATATTGTAGAACAATTGTATGATATTGCTTTGCAGAATCAAAAGAATTGTGTGATAGAAAGCATCCGCACCCCCGGCGAAGCCGAGATGCTGAAGACCAAAGGCAACTTCTTTTTATTTGCTGTGGATGCTGAACCTAAACTACGGTATGAACGGATTTATTTGCGTGCTTCCGAAACCGATAATGTTTCCTACGAAACATTTATTGAAAACGAAGAAAGGGAAATGACGTCAAACGATCCGAACAAACAAAACTTGAAGAAATGTATAGAACTTGCAGATTATACGTTGATGAATAATGGCAGCATAGAAGAACTTTACAGCGAATTGGTTTTAGTTTTACAAAAAATTGAGAATCATGAGTGAAGAACAAAAACATGTTCGTCCGAGTTGGGACGAGTATTTTATGGGTGTTGCCGATACGGTTGCACAGCGCGCCACCTGCGACAGAGGCAGAAGCGGATGTGTGATAGTGCGCGACAAACAAATCCTGGTAACAGGTTATGTAGGTTCGCCTATGGGACTGCAGCATTGCGATGAAGTGGGTCATTTGTTCAAGCAAGTAATGCATGAGGATGGTCATATCACCAATCATTGTATGCGCACGGTTCATGCCGAGCAAAATGCCATTTGTCAGGCAGCACGAAGAGGAATTACTTTGAACGCTGCAACTTTATATTGCCGTATGACGCCCTGCAGAACCTGCGCCATGATGATTATCAATTGTGGCATAGTGCGCGTGGTGTGCGAAAAGAAATATCATGCAGGCGGAGAATCGGAAGAGATGTTTGCCATTGCAGGCGTGGAGTTGCATTATATGAGTGAAGAAACAATGAATTATAAAAATCAATAAATAAATATAAAATACTATGGAAACAGGTTGGAAACCGATGCCGGTAATTGTAAAAATCATTTGGATTATCATGATAGTCGGAGCATCTTTATCACTCTTTACGCTTATTGGGGTATATTCCCAAGGAACCGATTTGGTTGGGATTACCTTTTATGGACTCACTGCCGTGAATCTTGTTTTTGTCATTAACTTGCTTCTGCCGGTGCTGCTTATCGTAGGTATATATAAACGCTATAAGTACGCCTGGGCAGCAGTGGTGATTTATTTTGTATTAATTGCTGTGGATGCTTTATTGTCCATACCTTTGATTGAAAATAAAGTGATGCTAATTGCCGAACAACAACCTGACTCTGTTGAGCAGTTGGGGGAAGAGCTTTTTTACAAAATAGCACATTTCACTTTGCTTATCATGATTATTATGGGAGCAGCCTTTAATCTGGCGATTGCAATCATTTTTTATGTAAAAAGAAAGTACTTTATGAATCCGCCGGTAGCGATGGATTTCAATAAAGATATGCAATTACCTTCGTAATTCGAAGTTCTTACCTAAATAAACCTTACGGACTTGTTCGTCATTCGCCAATTCTTCGGCGGTGCCGGCTTTCAGGATGGAACCTTCAAAGAGTAAGTAAGCCCTATCCGTTATGGAAAGGGTTTCGTGCACGTTGTGGTCGGTGATCAACACACCGATGTTTTTCGTTTTGAGTTTCGATACGATGCTTTGAATATCTTCCACAGCAATGGGGTCAACACCTGCAAAAGGCTCATCGAGCAGAATAAAGTGTGGATCAACCGCCAAGGCACGAGCAATTTCTGTGCGCCGACGTTCGCCTCCCGATAGGGTAATTCCTTTTCCTTTACGGATATGTTGAAGCCCAAATTCATCAAGTAGGGTTTCCAAGCGTTGTTGTTGTTGCTGTTTGTTGAGTTTGGTAAATTCCAACACTGCTTTGATGTTATCTTCAACGCTCATCTGCCGAAACACTGAGGCTTCTTGAGGCAAATAGCCGATGCCTTTTTGTGCTCGTTTATACATTGGCTCATCGGTGATATCAACATTATCGAGAAAAACTTTGCCTGAATTGGGCTTAATCAACCCCACTATCATATAAAATGAAGTTGTTTTGCCTGCACCATTCGGTCCTAACAAACCCACGATTTCGCCTTGCTTCAATTGAAGCGACACGTCTTGAACCACGGTTCTGTTCCGATATTTTTTTATCAGATTATCGGCACGTAATATTTTTGATTCTCCACTACTCATAACTGCAAAATTACATTAAAAATAGAAAGTAACAGTAAGCATCACCATAAATTTTCGTATATCGGGGTGGTCAAGATAGTTTAAGCGCCATACACCATATATGCGCAAAACCTTAAATATATTTTCAATACCGACTCCCACTTCCTGATAAGGTCCTTTTAAGATATGGTCTCCGCTAGAAAAGAATGCGCTGTTGAACTGCTTATTTTTATCAGTCAAACTCCCAATGACGCCTTTGTAATAAGCTACTTCACGCCAATGCAGTTTTTTTAGTAAAGGAATATGGTTGAACAACAAACCATCGAAGTGATGAGTGTAGAACACGCTCAGATATTGGTCGCTGACGAATTCATAATAATTCATGGTGTTAAATGCGGCTTCATCCCAGATAAAGGTTTCGTTGCCTTCATGCATTTTTAGTAGCGGATAGGGCAGTGTTCCCCATACCTTGCCAACTTCTACAATATATTTCGACCAACCTAAGGTGCCCACATTAAACCAATGGGTCAGACCCAGACTCAGTTTTTGATATCCGTAATCGCTGCGCAAGAAATTTTTTATACCATAAATAAATGATACCGAAAATACCGGATATTTGGTGCCCAAACTCACACGGGTGAACTCACCACTAATAAATTTTTCTTGAAAAGCAAAACGTGCATCAACTCTGGCTTCGGCAATAACAATACGTGATTTGGTTACAGGACCTGAACTTTCGTTCAACACAAAGAAAGGTTCTGTGTTTACTGGAAATATGATGCGATGTTTAAAGACAAAATCATTTGACAGTCCAACAAACCATTCGTGGGTAAAAGAAGACTGAAAGGTGCGCGACATGGTCAGTTTATCGGCTTTACTTCGGCTTGTGATAGATTGCAAAAGCAAATCATTAGCAATTACGGTTTGACTAAGCCCCAATTGCTCTATTTCGTTGCTATAGTTTACACGGATGCTGGTGTTAGGATTCTTATGAAATAAATAGTACACTTCGCCTCCATATTTAAACTTGTCGTCATAGCTTCCATACGCCACATGAGCCGTAACCATCAAACGTTTGCTGAATTTATTTGCCGTTCGGACGCCAATACTAAAGCGTTGTCCTTCGACGGCATTAAAACTATATAAAGAAAACAATGGACCAAATTCAAAATAACCCATTTTGATATGATTGGTGCCTACTGCGAACAATATATCACGATAGATTTTAAATGCTTTGATGGTTTGTATCGTATCGGTCATGTGGTTAATCTTTTTTTCCTGAATATTCAGGCTGTCATGACGATGTTCCGACCAATAACTATCATCACGTTTTATGGCACTATCCTTCACCACTATGTTGACTGGCTCATTGTAAAACTCTTCCGAACGCGGCTGATTTATGACGAAATTCTTATAGGAAGTGCTTTTATGAATATACATACCGATAACTTTGTTCGAGTTTTCGCTAAGATTCAAATCGGCTACCATATTGTCAACTGTTGGCATCCAAAACTTATTATCCACCAGTTTGAATTCTTGATTCACTACAATCTCGTTGATGATATTGATATTGGCATTTTTGGCGATGCGCATATCCACCTTGACAACTCCCCAAGTAGTGTCGGCTATCCAAATATTTCCTGTATAGGTTAACTCCTGATCGCGGCGTGGTTTGAACTTAATATGATAACACCATCGGTCGCCAATAAAACTGCTATCAATCAAATAATATTTATAATACGACAAGCCGAAGTTGGCAATGGGGCTGACAAATTGCTTGTCGAAAAGATTATTATAATTGTCATAAATATTGACTTTTTGATACGAATCGCCCACAAACTGGGAGATACTTGCTGTTTTAAGCCCCGAAACTTTACTTGCTTGGATAAACTCGCGATAGGTTTTTGGTTCTCTTCTAAAATATATATCTGACAAAGTTTCAGTGAAGAAAATCGGAAGATACACTTTGCCGTTGATCGTGGAAGTGTCGGCATTGTCAAAAACAAATTGAAAGGGTTTGAGCAAGACATTGTTTTGAAATTTATCGGAATAGTTGTTGGCATCAATCTGCACCTTGCTGTAAGCCTCGTATTGAAAAGCATCCAAAAATTCTTTATTGTTCAAATGTTTGTTTTTAATCACCTTTTTCAAAATAACTTCAGCGGGATTTTCGCCCGGCAGAATCACCACTTCGGTCAAATCAAAAGAAATAGGTTTTAGTTCGAAATCTAAGTTCTGAAACCTGTTTTTAACCACAAATTTAGTTTGAGGTTTATAGCCCATATATTGAGCATGCAATGAATCCGTAGGCGTTTTTGTTTCTAAGGAATATTTGCCGTCGAAATCGGTGGTGGTTTCAACGCCTGTACCTTTAAAATACACATTCACAAAAGGTATAGGCTCATGCGTGTGAGCATCTATCACTGTTCCCATTATCTTGGTGAGCTGCTGAGAAAAGCCTTTGAAAGGCAGCAGCAATATCAATAGTATAATCAGAATGTAATGATGTGTGATTTTCGACATAAGTGTTGTTGAGCGAAGAGAAATAAAAAATATTAGGGTTGAATTATTCACATAAACTAACTGAATTGTGGATGTTTTATTGTTTCGAGAAAAGAGATATCAAGAAGGTTTATGATAACAGTAGCGTTGTTGAACACCTTGAATGCATTACTTATTATTATATTGATTCATGGCTTTGTCCACGCCTTCGCAGATAAAACTTTTGATGGCATCCACGGCAAGTTTCACACGAAGCAACATAATCTTTTCTTCTTCTTTGGTCCATTTGCCCAACACATAATCTATTTGATGTCCTTTGGCAAATTCGTTGCCAACGCCTATTCTGAGACGGGGAACTTCTTCGGTTCCAGTGGTCATGATGATATGATTTAGCCCGTTGTGTCCGCCATCACCGCCTTTCTTTTTCATTCGGAAAGCGCCTGTGGGCAAATCCAAATCATCCAAAACTACTAAGGTGTTTTCGCGTGGGATGGTTTCGGCATTCATCCAATATAATATGGCTTTTCCACTCAAGTTCATGAAGGTAGAAGGCTTCAGCAAGACTAATGATCTGCCTTTAAAGCGGAGGGTTGCTACAGCGCCTAATCTGCCACTCTTGAAAGTAGCTTTTAAATCCATAGCTAAAGCATCCAATACAATAAATCCGATATTGTGACGGGTGTTTGCATATTCGTCGCCAATATTTCCCAGACCTGCTATTAAAAACTTTTTGGATTCGGAAGGATTCATGCTTTTTTTGGATTAAAAAAAGCTGCCGATAGAATTACCTAAAGGCAGCTTTTATTTATGAATTGGGAACAATTATTTTTTTGCAGCAGCTTTTGCAGCAGGAGCAGCAGCGGCAGCAGTTGCGGCAGCAGCAGCCTCTTCAACGGCTCTGGTAATATTGATACTGATAATGGTATTGTTTTTATTATCAAGCAAGGTATAATTATTATTGGCGATATCACCAACTTTAATAGATTGCCCGATTTCCATGCCGTCAATGCTGATGTCAATAGTTTCAGGCATTTTTGGAGGTAATGCTTTAATTTTTAGCTTGCGCAATTTCTGTACAAGTTTTCCGCCTTGTAACACACCGGGTGCTGTTCCGGAAACTTTTATTGGCACGTTCATCATAATAGGTTTATCGGCTACGAATTCCATGAAGTCGGCATGATAAATATTGTCTGTTACTGGATGAAATTGCATGTCTTGCAAAATGGTTTCATACTTTTTGTCACCAATTTCGATATGAATAAAGCATACTTCTGGTGTATAAACCACCTTTAAGAAGCTTTTTGCATCGGTGTAGAAATGTACTTGTTCTTTGCCGCCATAAATCACACAAGGAACGCCACCGTCTTTGCGAATTTTTTTAGCATCCTTTTTCCCTACGCCCTCACGAAGAGAACCGCTCATTGATACTACTCTCATAATTTGTTTGTTTTTTAGTTATTATTAATTGATTTATTGTAATGTCGTAAATTTAAAGTGCGAACTGATACTCTCGCAATTCACCACGCTGGTGATTACATCGGCAAAAAGGTTGGCTGTTGACAGCACTCTTATTTTGCTTGATTCTTTTCGCAACGGCAAAGTATCTGTCACTAACACTTCGCATAAAGCTGATTTTTCTATTTTTTCATACGCACTGCCCGACAACACAGCATGGGTACACATAGCGCGAACGCTGGCAGCGCCTTGTTCCATAATGAGTCCGGCGGCTTTGGTTATGGTGCCTGCTGTGTCAATGATGTCGTCCACCAAGACCACATTTTTGCCAACCACATCGCCAATCACTATCATATTTCCCACCATATTGGGTTTGGGACGTTGTTTGAAACAGACCACCAACTCAGCATCCAAAAACTTGGCGTAGGTACCGGCTCTGCGGGTTCCGCCTGTGTCGGGCGATGATATGGTGAGGTTTTCGAGATTCAAACTTTTTAAATAAGGTACAAAAACGGAAGACGCATAAAGATGATCTACCGGAACGTTGAAATATCCTTGAATTTGGTCGGCATGTAAATCCATCGTTATCAAACGGTCGATACCGGCGGTGGTGAGCAAATCGGCAATGAGTTTGGATGTGATGGGCACACGAGGTTGGTCTTTGCGGTCTTGACGTGCAAAGCCAAAATAAGGAATCACAGCGATGATATGACGAGCAGAGGCACGTTTGGCAGCATCTATCATCATAAAAAGTTCCAAAAGATTTTCTGCGGGCGCAAAAGTTGATTGTATAATAAAGACTTCATCACCACGAATGGTATCGTCGAAAGAAGGACGAAATTCGCCATCGCTGAAACAAGCATAAGATACATTACCCAGCTTTTTACCGTAGCTTTCGGCAATTGCGTCAGCAAGATAGCGTGTTGCTCTTCCCGAGAAAATAGAAACGTTGGATGCCATAGTTTAAAATTTGAAGCCACAAAAGTAGAAAAAATTTTTGAAACCCAACATATAATAATTAAATCTCAATCAGAAATTGATAAAAATAAAAAAAAATATTTCTCACTTTTTCGAAAAAATATTTGTGTTTTCCAAAAAAGTAGTATCTTTGCAGCGTAATTGCGAAAGTAGCTCAGTTGGTAGAGCACGACCTTGCCAAGGTCG
>CAIOJS010000122.1 GCA_903858655.1 uncultured bacterium
GCCAGCTCGCCTATGGCATGAGGTACTTCCGAATCGTTGTAAGGTCTGATTTCATCAAAATCATATTGTGTAAAATTCATTTCATTAATTATTGTGTTTGTAATTTTTATTTTATTGTATTATTGTTCTGAGTCGGGGTCAGTGGAAGGAGTTTCATCATCATCTTTTTCTTTGGAGGCAAATCCACCGAAATAAAGACCAACAGTGACTTGTGGCGTGTTGAAGTTAAAGGATTTGAATCTATCGAAGTTCACGCCTGACACATAACGATAGCCTACGCCCAAATTAAATTTGAGCCAACTGGTTATGTTCACTTCAAATTCCAGTTGAGGAGTCAACACGAAAACTTTATTATTGGTGTAATCCAAAAGAAAGTTGGCATTGTTAACATACGCCACATCGGCTTTCTCTAAATGGACACTCCCCCATCCAATCCGGGTGCTCAGACCTATATGAAATCGTTTCTTTGGGAAAAAGATACCCCCAACCCAAATTCCAGCATGGCTAAAATTGGTGCGAAGTTTCTGACCCACGAAGGTTGAATCTAGAGGATGATCTTGCGGAATTACCAAATCTGTTATATAATTATTGGAAGTTAATGTCAATCCGTATCCACCAATAAAAAAATAATCAGTAATTGTCAATGCACCTCCAGCGCCAACACATTCCGATATTTTATTGTTCAAAATTGAAGTTTCACTCAATATTCCTCCAAAACCACTAATGGAAACTTTCGGGTTATTAACAAGATACTTCACCGCAGTGGTATCTTGAGCGCTTAGATTTGCCAAGGAAATCAGCAGTAATAATAGGGTTAAAATCTTCTTCATAAAAACTTTTGTGCAAAATAATAAAAAACTTTGACATGGTGGTGTAATAAAAGAGATTAATTTTGCATTATTATTATAACGTAATTTTTTTGAAATGATTATTATGAAGATGAAATTAATTCGGGCTATGGTTTTTGCCATACTTTTATTTGCTATATCGGCTGCGTTTTCTCAGAAAGCGCATAAAGATGAAGAACCCGTGAAGCAATACAGAGCATGGGGTTTCGGCATCAACATTGGCGCTGCCTTTGCTAATAAGTATCAGGCGAACTTTTATAATGGCGCTGAAGGCAATCAGAATGCGTTGAGTTATGTTCTCAGCAATACGTATTACAGAGCAGATATTCGACGGGTGTTGAATGATACTTTTGCTGTGGTAGGCATGCCCACCAAGATGCGCTACAATCCCGCTGCGGCTATAGGATTCATCCTCAAAAAAAATATTAATAATAATCTGGGGGTTTTCGTGCAATTTAATTATATGAAATTCACCGCTTCGGATGTGTTCACCCTGAAAGTTGGTAATGTGCCTCAAGGATATACGGACACGACCAATTACTTGGATTGTAAAATATGGGGCAAGGAACAACGTATCAACATTGATATTGGCGTGAGCGGTCAGATGTATTTTGCACCCAAGATTTATGGCTTTTTGGAGGGGGGGTTCAATTTGAACAATACGCGTGTGGTTGAAAATAAAATTGCCATATCAACTCTGGAATATAGCATCATCAACATTTATGGCGGTCAGCCGTATGTGCCCAACACGCAGTTGCAAGAATATAAGGTGCACGAAGGCGGTTTGGGCATCGGGGCTTTTGTTACACCCGGCATCAAGTTTCAGTTCAACGATAATGTGGCAGTGGATATTTTAGGTTCTATTTATTGGGCAAAAATTAATTTGATGCACTACAACACCTTCCGTCCACAATTTAACCTCGGTATTCGCTTTATGTTTTCTACCGAATTTGTAAAAAGCTTGTAGCTCGCGTTGATGGATATTTCGTTTGCCGCGCTGCGGAATTGCACCTTGTGTCCCCGAAATTGCCACTCCAACCGCTTCGTTGGTAAGGGTGCTTATTGCCAAACGGATTATCAATATAACATATCCAATGTGGTGATTCATCGCGGTGAAGAGCCCGTCATTAGTGGCGAGAACGGCATCTGCAATGTGTTTTTTGCTCATTGCAATTTGCAGTGTATCTATTGCCAAAATCATCAGATAAGCACCAACAGCACCTACAACGACAAACATATTTGGAGTTTCGAGCAGGTGTTGGCTGCCATACAGACGTGTTTGGATGCAGGCTGCCAAGCCATAGGATTTGTGAGCCCCTCGCATCAAATTCCGCAGATGGTTTCTGTGCTAAAGGCTTTCGAGCATCGCCATCCCAAGCCCATCTTTGTGTATAACTCCAATGGCTACGACAAGGTGGAAGTGCTGCGCCGATTGGAGGGTTTGGTGGATATCTATTTGCCCGATATGAAATATGCCAGCAACGTACTAGCTGCCGCGTATTCTCATGCGGAGGATTATGTGCAGGTGAGCCAACTTGCCATCAAAGAAATGTATCGGCAGAAAGGCGCCGCGCTGCATTATGCCGATGGGCATCAGGCGGAATGGGGCTTGGTGGTGCGCCATTTGGTGTTGCCCGGGCATGTTGACAACAGTTTGGAGGTGCTGCGTTGGATAGCCCGCGAACTATCGCCCAAGGTGCATGTGTCGCTCATGGCACAATATTTCCCAACGACAAAAGCAGCACATCACGCCCCGCTTAACCGAACGCTTTCGCAAAAGGAATATGACAGCATTGTAGCCGAAATGGAACAATTGGGCATGGTGAACGGATGGCTGCAAGAAATGGACAGCCATAAAAGCTACAGACCTGACTTTGAAATGGAGGAGCCGTTTGAGGGGTTTAGGCTTTAGACTATTAGAATTTTAGACTCTAGGCTTTTAGACTATTAGGAAGGAAGACGGCGAATCCATTCCTAAGTATTTCTCTATTCACTATTAATCTTACTGCAACTCGTAGGTTATAAATCTATGATCACTCATCTGATAAAGTATGGTGGGTTCGGAGTTTTAAGATTATCGTAAAATCATTGGTTTTAGCGAAGATGGAAATTGGGGTTGAGTGGTGAAAATAGTTTTCATTGTATATCTAATTAGACATTGCATCGCAACTTTTGTTTTTATCATTTATCTAATTAGACAATGCATCGCAACTTTAGTTTTCATAGCATATCTAATTAGACATTGTGTCAAAACTCTTGCTTCATCGAATATCTAATTCGACAATGCTTCGTTACTCTTGTTTTTATCAAATATCTAATTAGACAATGCATCGTTACTCTTGTTTTCATCGAATATCTAATTCGACAATGCATCGTTACACTTGTTTTTATCGAATATCTAATTCAACAATGTATCAAAACACTTGTTTTCATCCATTGTCAAATTAGGTATGGCATCAAAACTCTTGTTTTCATCATTCATGGAATTGCAAGTGCCATCAAAACTCTTGTTTTCATCATTCATGGAATTGCAAGTACAATCAAAACTCCTTTTTTCATTTAATCTCAAAAATATCATGCATAAATAAATCAAGCATAAAATAAAAACGTAATCGAAAAAATCCAAAAAGAGAGGCTCAGTGGTTATTCTTAAATCTAAAATCTACAAAAATAAAATGTAAGAACTTTACTATGAGCCTATATGCCTATGAGGTTCCCCCTACCCTATTTCTGCAAAGAATTAAAAATCTTCAATTCAGCTTCCGCTTCTTTTGTTTTGCCCATTTGTCCATACACCACTGAAAGATTGTGGTGCGATTGTGCATGATTGGGGTTGATGTCTAGATTCTTTTTCAGGAGTTTATAAGCTTGGTCGGTTTTTTTCTCGTTCAGATAGCAGGTAGCCAAATCGCAGCGCACGTCAACGTTTTTGTCGTTCAGCGCCAATGCTTTTTCATAATAGGTGATGGCATTGTCATATTGGTCGGTGTCGTAATACACATTGCCAAGTGTGATTAGCGCCTCGGTGTTCGTTGGGTCTATCCTGTGAACAATAAGCAGATGTTGAATGGCTTTATCAAATTTTTTGGCAGCATAATAATTGGTGGCGAGGGCTACACGCAGCTCGGTGTTGAGCGAATCGTCTTTCAAAATGTTTTCGTAGAAAGCCATACTATCCACCGCCATCACCTTATTATTGGCTTGGTCGGCAGGCTGTGTTGTCACCGTTGGATGCGAATTACACCCAAACCACAACACGCCTAAAGCCGCAACAGCCAACAGAGATAATCTGATTTGCATAAAGAACTTTGTTTATTTTACGGTTTTAGCGTCTTCCAACAGCACTTCATAAAAATAGCCTTGTCCGATATTTTTATCCACCGAAATCGTACCTTCGAAACAAACCACATCGCCCACCTTCACAGTTTCGTGCGTGGTGATGGTTAAATCAAATTTTCCGTCTTTTTCGGTGCCGTCTTGAATATGAAGCCAATTGGTGTTCATGATGTCGGGACTAAATTTAGTGACTTGACCTTTCACTTTCACGGTTTTGCCAGCCATAGCTGCTTTTTTGGCATACAAATCGGCTATCGTGGTGCCACCTGCCACTGCGGGAACCTTCACCTCAATTTTCTCCATTTTAGGTGTGCCGCTTGCACCGCCCATACCGGCAGAAGACATAGGATTGTGTCCCTCGCCTATCATTTTTTCTTTCAAACCGAAGTCGGGTTTATTGCTCAAACTATCGAGAAACAACACCGATTTGAAACTGCGATTCAGTTCCTTGCTTTTGAAATTCACCATAGGGAAACCACCTTTATAATATAAAGTGTCGCCTTTTTTCGATTCTATCATCGAAGCAGCCACCCAAAGTGTGTCAACCGCTTTGGCAGCAGGATTGCCCACTTCCGTCATACGCAGATACGTATATTGACTCGTTTGCACTGCTTCGTCCACCACAGCCGTGTGGATACCTTTTTTCAATAACTGTGCTTGTTTTGCAAATTTGTTATTGTTACAAGCTACCAATGCCACAAGGGCAATCGCAATGAATTTGATGTAATTTGAATACCTTTTCATGTTTATCTTTTTTTTAGTTTTTGATGATTATATTTTTAACTTTGATTGATTCGATGCAAGAATATTTTCTGCAAAATTACGTATTAAATTTGAAACTCGCGAAATCAATAGCTATAGAAATGGTCCATCAATTTCCTAAGCCCTGTTTCACAAGAAGATTAATGCCAAAATTGGCACTATCAAACCGCCCACAACAAACCAAACGCCGCGACGCGTCAAACTGCTTTTGCTTTTCGCGATGACAAACAAGCCACTGATGGCAACGATAACCATGCCTACGCAGAAAATATCCGAAAACCACATCCACCATTTGCCGGGATTGTAATGCAAAAAATTGACTTCATAGAAAAAAGGGCGCTTGGTGATTTTCTCTATATAACCTGTTTTATTCCCCATATTGATGGTGAACGAGCCATCATCAATAAAGATTTTGAGCGTGCGAGCATCCGAAAAATAAAACTTCTTATAATGGTCTTCTTCGTGATATTTTTTGAGCAATGCCATCACCCAATCGGTGGTAACAGCCGTCATATCCACATTATCTGCAATCGTAATATCTTTATAAAGAATATCATAATTGGGATTCCAATCTTTTTTATGATTCAGCGCGATGCCCGAAACACAATAAATGATGGTCAATCCAAAAAAGAAATATCCAATATCCCGATGTAGGATTCTATTCCATTTCCTGAAAATACGAAGACCAGTTGAAGCCATAATACGCGTGGAGTTTGTTATGCGGAAACTTATTTCTTAATCTCCTTCATCGTTTTGCAATTGATTGCATAGATGGAGATATAGGTCTTTCCACTAGCTGCCAATTTTTTGCGAAACTCTTTCACGTCAGCATAAGGATCTTCAATAGTGTCTGCCACTTTTGCCTTATCATTCTTTTGTCCTGTGATAGCTTGACTTTCGGCATTACATACCTTGACATCTTTGTCCTCAACGTTTTTCTTAATATCAGCTTCCCATTCGTTCAAATAGTTGGCATCAATCTTTTCGTCTTCAACAACTGTACCCGTAATTTCCACGTCGGTGCCTTCATATTTAATATCAAAGCTTGAGAAATCACCACCTGTGTTCACTTTTATCGTTTTTTCAGGATTTGCACCAAACAGGAAGAGTTTTTTGCCACTATGCCTGCACACATGCGACACCGTACCTTTAATAAGAATATCTTTGTTTGCCCATTTCTCAGGCGTCATCAAGAAACTATCTACCGTTACGGCGACTTTTGTAGCGTCTTCATTTTTTTTTCCGAAATTATTGCAAGCATTGTTTGCAACAAGCATAGCACCGATGGCTAAGAAGAAGAATAATTTTTTCATTTTTAAAGTATTTTTTTTAAATTTTAAATCGGATGCAAAAGTACGAAATTTCTTTGAATCAAAACGGTCATGATATATATCGGCAAATGTAGTGATTTTAATCAAAAATAATCTGATTTATGAAATACAGACAAGGAATGCTTGCACTTAAAAACTATTGTTATATAATGATTTGAAAGAATATTTGTTTATAAAAAATTTGAGCCTTTATTGCTAAAATCGAAAAGAGCAAAAAGAATAAATATTTTTATACCTTCTATTTCTGAGTTTTTTTGTAATATTGCAAAGAATTTCAGATAAGTTCATTTTTATAGAAAAAATATTTTCATGAAACGATTTTTAAACTTCTTTTTATCTTCAAAAGCCACACTTATTTTATTGTTAATAATAGGCGTCGCTATGGCAGCAGCCACCTTCATTGAAGATAAATACGATACAGTCACCGCCCGAATGATAATTTATAACACTAAATGGTTTGAGTTATTATTTGTGCTTCTTATTATTAATTTAATTGGTCATATAAAGGTCTATAAATTATTTTCCTGGAAAAAGCTTGGCGGTCTTATCTTCCATTTAGCTTTTGTGGTAATGATTTTGGGTGCAGCCATCACGCGCTATTTCGGATTTGAGGGGAACATGCATATCCGCAAAGGCGAAACATCCAATATTGTTTACAGTGATGACACCTATTTAATGATGTCTTATGCCGACAAAACCAAAACCCTCACGGCTGAGCAACCCATCAGTGTTGGCAAAGTCACCAACAATGCTTTTAAGGTAAGCCTTCCAACCGAAGACAAAGGAAATATAGATGTTGAATATCGCGGCGTTGTTTCCAATGCGGTTCAGAAAATGGAAGAAAACGTGCCAGGCGGTAGAAACATGCTGGAGCTATCCTTTATGACCGGAAGCGGCTTGGAGAACGTTTATCTAAATGACGGTGAAATAAAAAATTTCGGCAAAATCAATATAGCTTTTAACAACACGGCTAGCAAGAACAATGTAAATATCACAGAAAAGAATGGAGAAGTAAAAATTGTTTCGCCATTTGACATCATTCAGTCAACTATGACCGAAGCCATGGCGGATACTATTAAGAAAGACACCACAGCATTGTTTAAAGAAAACTTTATCTATAACATAAATGAAGTGGTTTTCTTGTATTCAAAATTCTATAAAAGTGCACAAAAGAAGCTCGTCACGGGAACAAGCATGGAAGAAAAAGGAGGCGATGCAGTTATTTTGGATGTGACCATCAAAGGAAAAAAATACGAAGCGGATGTAATGAATAACTCCTCATACGGATTGGAATATGAAAACTTTAATTTTGATGGAACCAATATTAAATTTGGTTTTGGAAACAAAGCGATTGAACTGCCTTTTTCCTTATATCTGCAAGATTTTATTTTCGAAAAATATCCTGGCTCTGACAGTCCTTCCTCCTACAAAAGTAATGTGGTTTTAATTGACAACAGATACAATCTGAAAGAAGACCATAGTATATATATGAATCATGTTTTGGATTACAATCAATATCGCTTTTTCCAATCATCTTTTGATACAGACGAACAAGGCACCGTGTTTTCAGTCAATCATGATTTTTGGGGAACCATTATCTCTTATTTAGGTTATACCCTATTGACCTTAGGTTTTATCATTACCTTATTTAATAAAAACTCTCGTTTTCTTTCGTTGAGAAGATTTATTACGGATGTTAGGACAAAAAGAAAATCAGCTTTGCTCACGATAATATTATTAATAGGTATAAATAGTATTGCTTTTTCCCAGAATCTTTCTACCAAAGTTGTTGACGAAAAACATGCAGACAAATTTGGGCAATTACTCTCGCAGACCTTCGATGGACGTTTTGCACCTGTCAACACTTTGGCTATAGATGTTATGCATAAAATTGCAAAAACTGAGAATTTCAAAATCAGTGGCAAAGGCAAAATGAACGCGCTGCAGGCTTTGCTTGATATGATGGTGGAACCTGAATTTTGGCAGAAACAAGAAATCATCAATGTACCGCAAAAAGAGATAAAAGATATTATCGGAATAACTGATGATAACGCTACTTTCCTAGATTTCTTTGATAAAGCTGGTCAATATAAGCTTGAGAAAATTATCAACGAATCTTTCCGCAAAAAACAATCGGAGAAGAACAAATTCGACAGAGAAATTCTTAAAGTGGATGAGCGCTTGAATATCTTTTATATGATAATAAATGGTAGTATTCTAAAGATATTTCCTGAGCAAAATTCCAAAAACAACAAATGGGTAGGTTGGGATGATAAATCAGCCAAGATTCCTTTGAGTGGTGCTGTAAGCGCCATCAATGCTGATTTGCAATTGCAAGATTTTACGTATGCCACCATCATGCAAGCCTATATCTTGAGTGTTCAAAATGCGATGGAAACAGGTGATTATTCCAAAGCAGATAAAATATTAGGTTACATTTCAGATATTCAAAAGCAAAATTCTGATCCTTCTTTACTGCCATCCGAAACAAAAATAAAAGCAGAGATTTTTTACAATAAGGCAGATATTTTTTCTTTTCTTAGAAATGTCTATTCGGTATTGAGCCTGGTGCTTTTAATATTTGCTTTTGTTGAAAATATACGAGCAAAGAAGAGTAAATTTATCATATATGCATTAAATATATTAACGGTATTATTAGGCTTGGCTTTTCTATACCATACGTTTGGAATGGCACTTCGTTGGTATATAACCGAACATGCACCATGGAGCAATGGTTATGAAGCCTTAATTCTTGTTGCTTGGGGAGCCTTACTTGCAGGTTTCAGTTTTGCGAAGTATTCAAAAATAACCCTTGCAGCAACTACCCTACTTGCATTTTTCGTATTGATGACAGCTGGTCATAGTAGTTATGATCCTCAATTAACGAATCTACAACCGGTTTTAAAATCATTTTGGCTTATTATACACGTTGCAACACTAACTATAAGTTACGGATTCTTAGGCTTAGGATTCATTCTAGCTTTAATGAATATGTTTATTTATCTTTTCAAAACAACTAAGAACAAAATCAATCTCGATTTATTAATTGCCGAAAACACGTATATTATTGAAATGAATCTTATCATTGGACTTGTTTTGGCGACTATAGGAACATTTCTGGGTGCTGTTTGGGCTAATGAATCTTGGGGGACTTATTGGGGATGGGACGCAAAAGAAACTTGGGCACTTATTATTGTTGTTACATATTCCTTGATACTTCACATGAGATTTATTCCGAAATTAAATAACAAATTGTCATTAAACATTGCAGCTATTTTAGCTTTTTCAAGCGTCTTAATGACCTTTATTGGAGTCAATTATTATTTATCCAAAGGAATGCACAGTTATGGTGCTGGCGATACACCAATTTTTCCATTATGGGCTTGGGGCACGATATTTGCAATATTCGCTTTAATCTTTTCTGTGGCAATTAAAGAGAAAAATAAACAAACAACAAACAAATAAATTTTATTATTAACCAAAAAAAACAAAAACTATGATTAAGAAAATTTCATTAATAGCAGTATGTATGCTGTTATTAGTAAGCAATGTTTTGGTAGCACAAAACAAGTATGTGGGAGCCGGTGCATGCAAAATGTGTCACATGTCTGGAGGAAAAGCATGGCCAGTATGGAGCACATCAAAACATGCAAAAGCTTTTGAAGTTCTAAAAGGAGAAGCTGCACTTAAAGTTGGACAAGATAACGGTGTTACTACACCTTCAACAGATGCAAAATGTTTAAAATGTCACACTACAGCTTCATCAGCAGGAACAACATTAAATGGTGGTATTACTAATGCTGATGGTGTATCGTGCGAATCTTGTCACGGTGCTGGAAGCAAGTACAAAACAGTAATGACGAATGTACAAGCAAGAAAAGACGGTGGGTTAGTTATACCTACTAAAGAAGTATGTATCAAATGTCATAATACAGAAATTCACAAATCACTTACTTTCGATTTTGAAACTAAAATGGCCATCGTCCGTCACAAAAAATAACAAAACAAATTTATTCTGCACTGTTCATAATAGAATAGTGCAGAATATTTTTTTCTTAATTACAAATTTAAATAGTTTTTCTCATGAAATTGCCACGTTCCTATTATAATTACATATCCTATTTAGGTACCATAATTGCTTTTATAGCATGGATAACTCTAATATTCTTCATTGCTCAAATTTATATCTTTAGGATAGAAAATGTATATTTTGATTTATACACGTTTATAGTTACTCCAGCTTTCTTAGTTATAGGTCATGTTCTGATTCCTCTTGGAATGTACCTTAAAAGAAAAAAACTCAAAAAAGGCATTCAAGTTTCAGATGAAAAACTATTTGTATTAAATCTTCGCGATTCAAGAACCAGAAATGCAATCATGATATTTTCAGTTGTAACTGTTTTCTTCATCATTTCAACTGTCGTTGGTAGTTACAAAGCTTTTCACTATACAGAATCTATTGAGTTTTGCGGAAAACTTTGTCATAAAGTGATGATGCCTGAATATATCGCTTACCAAAATTCACCTCATGCTCGTGTCACTTGCGCTGAGTGTCATGTTGGCGAAGGTGCTGACTTTTATGTAA
>CAIOJS010000123.1 GCA_903858655.1 uncultured bacterium
ACCGCTTATGGTTTCGGCCGTTTCCTCTGTCTCAACGGCCATCTCAAATGCATTTGCATACTTACGAAATTTCTCGATCATACATCAACCTCCTGTTAAATTGTTATGTTAATATTATAACAAATTTTATTTGGATTGTCAAGGTGTAAAATGATCTTTATTTGTATCTATTAAGTTTCTTTTTTTAACCACAATGTCTGCGGCAATATACTGCCAGTCATGTTTCAAAATTATAAAAACCACAATAGCTTGAATTATCATAAAAACACGAGCAAACTTCCAAGGATCACAGTACCACGGAAACATTGCCGCCTCCAATATAAAGATTCGTTCAATTGCGTACAACGTGTGCCGCAGTATGCCGTGCCTACATTTCGGACTCGCCACACACCGCGCAACTGCTATGCGGTCCGTGCTGTCGCAAGTGCCAATCTCCACGGCATGGCACTACTGCGGCTGTTGTGTGCTGTGCGAAGGCACTCCAATCTTTTTGGACGCGCCTAATACAAAAGCCAGTTTCCGATATGTTCACCTCGAACGCATTGTCTGGGCGTTCATGATACAATTTAAGCCACGCCTTTTCAAACTCCGTTTCAGCAACGAGATGTATGCCACCTATATAATCAAAATGTGTTTTCATGGCGCGTCCCTTTAATATGGTTGCCTTCGCATTGCATCACAACGTGTGCCCTATGCTGAAGTCGCGGCTTTGCGCGATTTGCGAAGCGCACAGCATGTGGCTGTTGGTGGATGTGCCTGCCGACTCCGCTTGCTCTGCGGGCGAACAGGCGTTAAAAGCAACTTAAGGAAATGGTCTGCGGCGCGGTTGCCTATAGCGTGCCGCTTTGCCGATGAATCACGACTGCCCTCCCAATGAGCACAATCGTAATAAGCCATGGCGATGTTTGCTTGATAGGCACGATACAATCCTTTGTCGCGCCGCAATTCCTTTGTGAACACTTTGAACGCTTCTTGAAAAGTCATAATGCTCCTTTGTTTCGCCCGCCTACAATCCTCAAAGGCGAGCAATTGAAACCAACGTATGCGAAACGTGTGAAGTACGCCTACCAAATTTCTCCAGCACTATGATACACCATGCGTATTTCCACACTTTCGCTGTTGGTTGATGTGGACGGAGTGTCTACCTTAGTGTTGCGAAGCTCCCAATAGAAGCTCGCCGCAAGTATACCAGCCACAAAACCAAATAAACCAAATGTAATAGCTACAGACCACATGCTTCGCCTCCTAATATAAAAAGCACGACTGGAATTTCAACCAACTAATTCTTAACCGACATTCCCTTGTGTAACTCTTTGATTTTGTTTATAGAATTTATCAAATTTGTTAGATACATCTTTCAAAGGATAACCATCTTCTATTAAAGCTCTTATCACAGCATACCTTATATATTTACTTCTTGTCTTTGCCCCACATTTTGTTGCTTGATGATCGCAAGCCATCAACAAAACAGGTTCCATATATCCTTTGTAATCTACTCTTATCTTATCACTCCACTTTGCTTTCACATTAATAATATAATCAAAGAAAACGAATTTGTCAAGGTTTATTTTCTCTTAATATTATCAACTATTAAAACACTAGCAATACCAGATGAAAAGCCCAAAATGGCACAGGAAATCGTACCAAGACAAACACCACACAATCCCATTACAACAATAACAGTACAACAAAAAATCATTGAACAAGCCCATGCTAATACGTAATCCATAATTAATCTCCTTCGTTACTCAGACTCAGTATGCATTCTCAAACAACCCTTACTTCCATAACCATAACTGCAAGACATACCACCAGCTTCACAATGAAAACAATTTACTGGTAATGTAACTTTGATTTTTGGTTGTGTAGGATTATTAAGATCACGACATAACTTTTTAGCTTCATTGATTGGCAAATCAACATATACTCGACCCATGTTATCAGATCGGTTTACAAATCCATGACTACGAAAAGATTTTATTTCCCATTTCATTTGTTTCATATTAAAATTTCCTTCGAGCTAATGATTTTTTACGACAATCTTTATCATTCCATATAAAGTTACAATCCATAGATACTCTACACT
>CAIOJS010000124.1 GCA_903858655.1 uncultured bacterium
GGTAGAGCAATTTGGTGGGGTTTTGGGGGGGGGAGTTTCCGTGGGCTGCACCCACGGCTGGCATATTGCGCCCCTTTGGGGCTTTAGGGAGGCGATAGATTTTAATGGGCGGAAAATTTAAGAGGGTTTGGGAATAATTGGGGTGATACATGGAAATGTTGATTAAAAGTCCGGGAGATAGACACGGGGCACGCGCGCAAGGGATTGGAGCGTAAAGCCCACAGCGCCGTTATTCAGGCGCGAGGACTTGCAGCGGAAAGCCCGACCCGCAGGGATGCGCCATAATTAATGAAAAAATAAAAATGAAAAATGAAAAATTAGCCCATCCCCCTTGGTATTTGGTATTTGGTATTTGGAGCTTGGGATTTTCGAAAAGGGCTCATTCATTAATAAAAATATTCACCAAGTGCCCTTAGTTTTGGAAAATAATGTACCTTTGTGCTTATGGATAACATTCGACTTAATAAAGTTTCGCGCTTGGTTCAGAAAGAGCTGGCGGAAATATTTCAGTTGCAGGCAAAGAAAATAGCCAAAAATGCACTGATAACGGTAACGGCAGTGAAGGTGGCAAAAGACCTTTCGACGGCGCGGGTGTATGTGAGCCTGTTTGGCATAGCCGAAAAAGCAGCGTTGATACATACGATGAACGATAATCAAAAAGACATCCGACGCGAATTGGGCAATAGGCTCAAAAATCAGTTGCGGGCTATCCCAAGCCTGGATTTTATTTTGGACGATTCGCTGGATTATATCGAACATATTGACGATTTGCTGAAGCAATAAGTTGAAACTATCCCTCTATATAGCCAAGCGGTATCTGTTTGCGAAGAAATCGCACAATATCATCAATATCATTTCGATTATTTCGGTGGTGGGTATCACCATAGGAACGGCGGCGCTGATCATCGTGTTGTCGGTTTTCAACGGGTTTGAGGGTTTGGTGGTGAGTATGTTCAATTCGTTTAACCCCGATTTGTTGGTGGAGTCGAAGCAGGGAAAGACGTTTTCGGAGAAGACCATCGCGTGGGACAAAGTCTATGGGCTGAGCACGGTGGGCAGTGTGACGCGGGTGATAGAGGAAAATGCGCTGCTGAAATATCGCGACAAGCAATATATAGCGAGTATCAAAGCGGTGAGCAGCGATTTTCATCACACGAGTCAGATAGATTCGATGATAGTGGACGGCACGAGCCAACTGGAACAAGGGGAGCAGAATTTTGCTATCGTGGGTCAGGGGGTGGCGTATTATTTGGCGTTGTCGTTGCAGGATGTGGAGAATCCGTTGTCGGTTTTTGTGCCGCGGCGGTTCAAGGGGACGCAGATCAATCCGATGGAGGCGTTCAACAATAGGCTGATTCAGCCTTCGGGGGTGTTTTCCATTCAGCAGGAGTATGATCAGAAATATGTGATAGTGCCGCTGCGTTTCGGGCGCGATTTGTTGGAATATCAAGACCAACTGACGGCGTTGGAAATAAAAGCGAAACAGCCCACGCAAATTGAAGCAGCACGGGGACAACTGCAAGCCATCTTAGGCGATGGCTTTGTGATTAAGAATCGCTATGAGCAAGAGGAGACCATGTATAAGATTATGAAATCGGAGAAGTTGGCGGTGTTTATGATACTGTCGTTTATATTGCTGATAGCGATTTTCAACGTCATCGGCTCCTTGAGTATGTTGATTTTGGATAAGAAGAAAGATATAGCGATTTTGAAAAGTTTGGGCGCCAATCGGTTTCATATCCGCAATATTTTCTTTACGGAAGGGATGATGATAACGCTGTTGGGCGCGGTGGGGGGATTGTTGTTGGGGTTTTTGGTGTGTTGGGTGCAGCAGATGTTTGGCGTGGTGAAGATGAATTCGGGTTCCACCTTTGTTATAGAAGCCTATCCTGTGCGGATGTTGGTGATGGATTTTGTGTATGTGTTGGGCGTGGTAGGTTTTATTGGATTCGTGGCGGCGTGGTATCCTGTGAAATATATTTCGAAGAAACATATAGAATCGAGGTTGGATTAGGAAGATTTTTGTTGAGATAGCATAATGTCACTATAAATATGTAATTTTGTAAAAAATAAAATCATGACGACAATTGAATTAAAAAAGGTACTGATTCATAGAATAAGCGAGATTAACGACATCTCATTTCTAAAAGCAATCAAAACGATACTCGATTCAAAAACCCAAACAGATATAATAGCGTTGACGAACGAACAACGGAACGAAATCATGGAATCGAAAAAAGAGATTGAGCAGGGCTTATTTATTGAACATGATATGTTGATTAAAGATGTTTCGAAATGGCTAAACGCAAAATAATTTGGTCGCATAGAGCCAAGATAAAACTCATTGCTATTCTGGAGTTTTATGCAGAACGAAACAAAAGCAAAACTTACTCAGCGAAGCTTTTTCATAGAATAAACAAAGAACTTGCATTACTTTCCAAGCAACCTGATATTGGTATCAACACAGATATTGAATCGGTGAGAGGTCTCATTATAGATAATTACATACTTTTTTATGAATTGATTAAAGAGGAAATTATCGTACACACTATTTGGGATTGCAGACAGAATCCCGAGGATTTGAGAATAAAATAATCATGACGAATTCATATTTCTTCTCTATATTTTTGAAGAATTATTGTTGGATTAAGCCCCCTCAGAAATCATGAAAGATTATACCTTTCGGGATGCCGCGCGGTCCTGCCGCGATAGAAATCTTCGATAATCTTAAAATCTTCTTCGTAATTTCCTGTGGTGTGCAACACATCCGAAATGCAGCATACCTTTTCTTTATAATCAATATAGCTCAACACTATGGGGACCTTTGCTGCATTGGCAATGAAATAATAGCCTCTTTTCCAATTCTTGGTATATTTGCGAGTTCCTTCAGGCGTAATAACCAAACAAAAATTATGCGAGCTGTTAAAGAGTTCCACGATGGGTTTTATAGAATTGCTGCCTTTTTTTCTGTCCACCGGAACCCCGCCAGACCATCTCAAAAGCGTACTAAACGGAAATCTAAACCATTCCTTTTTAATCAGAAACTTCCCGTGCAGGTTTAGTGCGGACATGGTAAGGCGTCCGAGCACAAAATCCCAAGAGCTTGTGTGAGGAGCAACAATGATAATAAAATTGTCCAATGGCTCTTTCACCGTATATAAAGCTTTCCAGCCTGCAACCTTTAAAATTGATTTTGATATGAACCCCATAGTGTATTTTTATTGCTGCAAAATTACGATAACTAACTATTGTAAAAACAATTATTTTGTGAAGAAGTGTTAAAATTGTTTTGGTTGATATTTTTAAATTACAATTCACATGCAAAAAATCAAGAAAAATGTATAATTTTGCAGAGATGAAAAATATTAGAAACTTTTGTATAATAGCTCACATTGATCATGGCAAGAGCACTTTGGCAGACCGATTGTTGGAAACAACAGGAACTATATCAGCACGCGACTTTCAAAATCAGGTGTTAGATGATATGGATTTGGAACGCGAACGCGGTATTACCATTAAAAGTCATGCCATACAAATGCAATACACCCATAACGATGAATTGTATTTAATGAATCTGATAGACACGCCCGGACATGTTGATTTTTCGTATGAAGTGTCGCGTTCCATTGCGGCTTGCGAAGGAGCATTGTTGGTGGTGGATGCCACGCAGGGAATTCAAGCACAGACCATTTCTGTCCTGTACCAAGCTTTGGAGCATGAATTAGAAATTATTCCTGTATTGAACAAAATGGACATGGACAGTGCCATGCCCGAAGATGTGAAAGACCAGATTGTGGAACTTATTGGCTGCAAACGCGAAGATATCATTGAAGCAAGCGGAAAAACGGGCATGGGGATTGACGAAGTTTTAGAGGCGATTATCAACCGAATACCTTGCCCGAAAGGCGACCCTAACGCTCCCTTGCAAGCTTTGATTTTCGATTCTATTTTCAACTCCTACCGTGGCATCATTGCTAATTTCAGAATCTTCAACGGCGAACTCCGCAAAGGAGATTTTGTGAAGTTTTTTGCTACCGAACACGAATATCATGCCGACGAAATTGGAATACTGAAGATGGATCTGCAACCCAAAGATGTGATGGGTTCCGGCGAGGTGGGTTATATTATTTCAGGAATAAAATCCGCAAAAGAAGTAAAAGTCGGAGATACCATCACGCATGTTGAAAATCCATGTATAAAAGGTGTCCCGGGATTTCAGGATGTGAAGCCTATGGTTTTTGCAGGAGTCTATCCTGTGGATGCTGATGATTACGAAGAACTGAGAAACTCAATAGAAAAACTTCAATTGAATGATGCTTCCTTGCATTTCGAGCCGGAATCGTCTTTGGCATTGGGATTTGGTTTTCGTTGCGGATTTTTAGGTTTGTTACACATGGAAATTGTGCAAGAACGTCTCTATCGCGAATTCGATATGGATGTTATCACCACTGTTCCCAATGTTTCCTACAAAGTTTTTACCACCAAAGGTGAAGAAATAGATGTGCATAACCCCTCAGGGCTTCCGCTTGTAACCACCATCGAACACATAGAAGAACCTTATATCAAAGCACAAATCATATCGAAATCAGAATACACCGGGCAGATAATGACCTTATGTATTGAAAAGCGCGGCACGCTGACAAATCAAGTGTATTTGACCAGCGAACGTGTGGAGCTTTCATTCGAGATGCCTTTGAGCGACATCGTTTTTGACTTTTATGACAAACTGAAAAGTATTTCGCGTGGGTATGCTTCTTTTGATTATCATCTCATAGGCAACAGACCTGCACATTTGGTTCGTTTGGATATTTTGCTGAATGGCGAAATGGTGGATGCGTTGTCCACTCTGATTCATCGTGATTATGCTTATGATTTTGGTCGCAAGATGTGCGAAAAACTTCAAGAGTTGATTCCCCGTCAGCAATATGAAGTGGCGATTCAGGCTGCCATCGGAGCGAAGATTATTGCTCGGGAAACCATACGCGCCATGCGCAAAGATGTTACAGCAAAATGCTACGGCGGCGACATCACCCGTAAGCGTAAACTTTTGGAAAAACAGAAAAAAGGCAAGAAACGTATGCGTCAAATTGGCAATATAGAAGTGCCACAATCTGCGTTTTTAGCTGTGTTGAAGTTTGATTAAAACACTCAAATAATTTTAGTATTATGGAGAATTTCATAGTTTCTGCCCGTAAATATAGACCTGCCACCTTCGATACTGTAGTGGGGCAAATGTCTATAACATCCACCTTAAAGAATGCTATCGTTAAACAACAATTGGCACAAGCCTTCTTGTTTTGTGGTCCTCGTGGTGTTGGAAAAACTACCTGTGCACGTATCTTGGCAAAAACTATTAACTGCGAAAGCCTTACGGAACGCCACGAAGCCTGCAATGTTTGCGAATCATGTAAGTCCTTCAACGAGCTCACTTCCTTTAATATTCACGAGTTGGATGCTGCATCCAACAATTCAGTAGATGATATCCGTGCTTTGGTTGATCAAGTGCGGATTCCTCCACAAGCAGGCAGATACAAAGTGTATATCATTGATGAAGTTCACATGCTTTCGTCAGCAGCGTTCAATGCTTTTTTGAAAACTTTGGAAGAACCCCCCACCTATGCAAAATTCATTTTGGCTACCACCGAAAAGCACAAAATCATTCCGACCATCTTGTCGCGTTGTCAGATTTTCGATTTCAAACGGATTACAGTTGACGACATTGCCCATCATTTAGCTTTTGTTGCCCAAAGCGAAGGCATCACAGCCGATGCCGATGGCTTGCATCTGATTGCTCAAAAAGCTGATGGTGCATTGCGCGATGCGCTTTCTATTTTCGACCAAATAGCCATTTCGTCAAATAACAATATCAGTTTCCAAACCGTCATAGAGAATCTGAATATCCTCGATTACGATTATTATTTCAAGATGACCGAATTGATTCTCGAAAACCGTGTGTTCGATGCTTTGAATTTGATTGATAAAGTCATAGAAAACGGTTTTGAAGGTCAGATATTTTTGGCAGGTTTTGCTTCGCATTTACGAAATGTATTAGTTTGCAGAGATGCCGCCACTCTGAAACTTTTGGAAACAAGTGACAGCATCAAAAAACGCTATAAAGACCTTTCAGCAGCGTGCAGCGAGCAATTCTTGATTAAAAATCTGGAAATTGCCAACAAAGCCGACTACGAATATAAAACATCGAACAACAAACGCCTTCATCTTGAGATTGCCTTCATTCAAATGTGCAACTTTAGCAATGCGCTTTTCAAAAATGAAACTTCTTCCGTTCAAGATGTAAAAAAAAAGTTTGATTCAGTAAGCTCCTCTTCTGAACATAAAACAGATACCGAAGTAACTCCGAAGTCTTCACCTGTAGAATCCATACAGACCGTAAAGAAAACTGCTATTTCTTTTAGTAATATCGTTTCGATTAAAGAAGAAAAACACGAAGTACCAACCATCATACAAGAAACTGAATCAAATTACGGCGAAGAATCCATTACAACCGAAAGTTTGCAGATAGCTTGGGCTGATATGGCGAAGAACTACGAACGCCAAGCCACTTTTTATTCCGCTCTTATAAAGCGCACACCAGAAATTACTGAAGACAACACCATCAGTTATACTTTCGACAACCACTTAGGTATAAACGAATTTATATCAAAGAAAGCTGCTATTCTTCATGTGTTAAAGACTGCTTTAAGAAATAACCATCTCAACATCATTGAACAATTGCATGAAGGCGAAGAACAAACTTTGAAACCCTTTACTGTTGAAGGCAAGTATCGCCAGATGGTTGAGAAAAATCCCGAACTTCAATCCCTAAAAGAGCAATTAGACCTCGACATTGAATATTAGTTACTCAAAAAAGTAATAAGATTTTGTAACAAAAATCAAGTCTCAGCATCAAATAATAGCATTAAACAATTAAAATATATATTTTATGAAAAAAAGAAATACTTTATTCCGTGTGATTCTATGGAGTATTTTTACTTTTGTGTTATTCTCGCAAAGTACATTTGCCCAAAATTACAAATATACAACAGTTGCGAATGATCCGTTGAACACGCGGATTTATACGCTCAGTAATGGCTTGACTGTTTATATGACCGTATATAAAGATGAGCCAAGAATTCAAACGTATATTGCCACCAAAGCCGGTAGCAAACACGACCCAGCCGATGCAACCGGTTTGGCGCATTATTTTGAGCACATGATGTTTAAAGGGACTGCGAAATTTGGCTCTACAGATTATACTAAGGAAGCTCCCCTATTGGCAACTATTGATAGTCTATTCGAAGTATATCGTAAGGTTAATCCTTCGGAGACCGCAAAGCGCGAACACATTTATCATGATATTGATAGTGTTTCAACGTCAGCTTCAAAGTATGCAATTCCAAATGAGTACGACAAACTGATGGGCGTCATTGGTGCTACGGGAACTAATGCCTACACTTCGCTGGAGCAAACCGTTTATGAGGAAAATATACCGGCAAATCAGTTGGAAAACTGGCTTATTATTGAATCAGAACGCTTCAGTAATCCTATTCTTAGATTGTTTCATACCGAGTTGGAGACCATTTATGAAGAACATAATATGACGCTGACTAACGATGACGTGAAAGTATATTTCGCCATGCTCAAGGCACTATTTAAAAAACATACCTACGGAACTCAAACCGTTATCGGCACAACCGAACATCTCAAAAGTCCATCCATGACCCGCATTATGGAGCAATTTGCCAAATATTATGTGCCCAACAATATGGCTATTTGTATTTCGGGGGATTTTAATCCCGACGATGCCATCAAATTGATAGATCAATATTGGGGTTCGTACAAATCAAAACCAATTCCTCCATTTGAGTTCAAGCCTGAAGATGCGATTACTGCTCCTGAAGTCATTAATGTGGTTGGTCCGGATGCCGAAAATGTCACTTTGGCATATCGTTTAGGCGGAGTCAATTCCAAAGATGCCGATTTGCTTACGCTTTTTGATATGATTTTGTCAAATTCTGCTGCAGGCTTGATAGACTTAAACTTGGTGCAACAACAAAAAGTTCTTTCCGCTTCTTCAACCAAAGAAATTTTTATGGATTATTCTATTGAGGAGCTCAATGGCAAAGCGAAGCAAGGACAAACTTTAGACCAGGTGAAAGATTTGTTGTTAGAGCAAATTGAAAAAGTGAAAAAGGGCGAATTTGACGATTGGTTATTACCTGCCATCATCACCGATTTGAAATTGCAGCAAACAAAAAGCTTCGAGAGCAATGAGTCGCGTGCCAATGCTTTTGTGGAAACCTTCACCGCAGGCGAGCCGTGGGAAGCTTATGTCAATAAGTTTGATCGTTATGCCAAAATTACTAAAAAAGATATCGTGGAGTTTGCCAACAAGAACTTTACGAATAACTATGTGGTCATTTATAAAAAGACAGGAAAAGAAGAGTCGAACGATGACAAGATTAAAAAACCAAAAATCACCAAAATTAAAATCAATCGCGACGATAAGTCAGATTTTTTCAAGATGATGGAAGATAGAAAAGTTGACGACATTGACCCTGTGTTTCTCGATTATCAAAAAGACATCACTTCGATTAAAGTTCGGAATCTCGATGTGAATTATCTCAAAAATACGGAAAACAAAACGTTCAATCTCTATTACGTCTTCGAAATGGGAAGCAACAATGACAAGAAACTCGCCATCGCTATTGACTATCTGCAATATTTAGGCACTTCTAAATATACCCCTGCGCAGATCAAACAAGAGTTTTTCAAGCTCGGTTGCGCATTCAATGTGTTTAATTCTTCCGATCAGGTATATGTTTCGCTTAGCGGGCTTACTGAAAATATCGAAAAAGGCATTGCGCTTTTCGAATCGCTTCTGAAAGATGCGCAACCGAATCCCGAAGCACTCGCCAATCTTGTTAAGGATAAACTGAAGGAACGCAGCGATAATAAAAAGAATCAACAAACCATATTCTCCTATTTGGTGGCGTACGGTATTTTTGGTGAAAAATCTCCTTCCACCAATATCCTTTCCGAAGAGGAGCTTAAGAAACTCACCGCGGACGAGTTGGTTTCAAAAATCAGGAATCTGAATAATTTTTATCACCATATATTATATTATGGTAGTAATCCGCTTGACGAAATTCGCGAACTGTTGAATCAATATCATGTGGTGCCCGACAATTTCACCCCTATTCCTGAGGCTGTCAAGTTTCCCGAGTTGGCTACCAACCAAACGGTGGTGTATCAGGTCAATTATGACATGAAGCAAGCCATATTGCTGATGCTTGCGCAAAGTGAAACCTATAATCCAAACAATGAGCCGGTGATTCGTTTGTATAATGAATACTTCGGTGGTAGCATGAATGCTATTGTTTTTCAAGAGTTGCGCGAATCACGTGCTTTGGCTTATGCTGCCATGGCTTTCTATCAAAATCTGTATCAGAAAAAACAAAGCCACTACTATAATCTATCCTATATCATGACTCAAAACGATAAATTGGGCGATGCGCTGAAAGCCTTCTTCGATTTGATGACCAATATGCCCGATGCAGAAAAATCGTTCGATCTTGCCAAAAAAGCTATCGTACAAGCGATGCGCACCGAGCGTATTATTAAATCGGATGTGCTCTTTAATTATGAAACCGCCAAGAAATTGGGACTCAATTACGACATTCGTCGAGATATCTTCAAGCAGATTCCCGACCTGAAGTTTGCCGATGTGAAAGCTTTTCAGGAAAAGTATGTCAAAAACAAACCTCAGACTATTTTGGTGCTTGGAGATAAGAAAAATCTCGACTTTAAAATGCTTAAACAGTATGGCAAAGTAAAAAAACTTACCCTGAATCAGGTCTTTGGATATTAAGAAGTTTTCATAAACAAGAAGCCGCTGATGTCAATCCTTACTCAAAAAGTTATTGAGGTGTCAGGGGCTTCTTTTTATGTCGAAAAATCATAAATCTCAAATCATAAATCATAAATGTCAGCAGGTATTACACGCGAAAAAGCTCTTGAATTGCTTCATGAGCATATCAAAAAAGAGAATATGATTAATCATTCCTTGGCTTCGGAGGTGGTGATGCGGGCGCTTGCCATTCGGCTTGGACAGGATGAAACGAAGTGGGGCATTGCCGGGCTGCTGCATGATATTGATGTGGAGATTACCAACGCCGATGCCCTTACGCATGGACAAGTAGCTATCGAAATGCTGCGCAAGCAGCATGTGGACGAAGAAATCATCGAGGCGATTAGTTTGCACAACGAAGAGTCGGCACTCAAGCCACGTTCTGAGGTGTTTCATCATGCTTTGGCAGCGGGCGAAACCATCACGGGGCTGATTATGGCTACTACGATGGTGTATCCCGAAAGGAAATTGTTCGCGGTGAAATCTAAATCGGTGGTAAAGCGCATGAAGGAAAAAGCTTTTGCCGCTTCGGTGAATCGTGAAACTATTATGGAATGTGAAAAAATTGGGATTCCCATTGCCGAGTTTGCTGAAATATCGGTCAATGCGATGCGCGACATCGCGGAGCAAATTGGTTTGTAAATAAAAATTAAAAGGAATTTATATATGAATATTACGCTTAGAAACGCCGTCAAAACGGATATCCCCGACATCCTCAGTTTGATAAAAGAACTCGCTTTGTATGAACGTGCGCCGCTTGAGGTGACTATCACGGCTCAGGATTTGGAGCAAGACGGTTTCGGAGAGAACCCTATTTTTCATGCGATTATGGCAGATGCCGATGGCGCAGTGGCGGGCATGGCTTTTTATTATTTCAGCTATTCTACATGGAAAGGCAAGTGCATGTATTTGGAGGATATCATCGTGAAGGAGCATTTGCGTGGCAATAATATCGGAACAATTTTGTTCGAAAAGATGATTGAAATTGCGCAGCAAAACAAGGTGAAACGTTTGCATTGGCAGGTGTTGGATTGGAATGAACCTGCCATCAATTTTTATAAAAAATATGACGCGGTGTTGGACAATACGTGGGTGAATGGGAAGCTCACCGACGAACAGTTGCAAAAAATGCAGCTATTGACAACGAACGGTTCATAAAAAATAATGCTTCGGTGTAGTATGTAAATCAAATTGTTTATCTTTGTAGTCTTATGAAAAGAATTCTTGTCTTCGCGTGGAAAATGGTCCGCAATTATTATGTAATGGTTACTCTTGCGTTTGTCGTGTGGGTGGGCTTTTTCGATAATGACAATTGGGTGAGTCAGTATGAACAACGCAAGGAGTTGCGCGAATTGATGCAGCAAAGGAAATATTTTGTGGACGAGATTAAGAAAAACAAAGATTTGTTTAAGGCATTGAGTACCGATAAGAAGGAGTTGGAACGTTTTGGTCGCGAAAAATATCTGATGAAGAAGCCAAACGAAGATATATTTCTTATCATCAACGAGAATGTGGATGAAAATTTGACCATCAACCAAAAATAAATTTCTGAAGAAAAGAATCCGATGGGGATTCTTCCCCTACTTAATACCCTTACACCTTTCCGAACTTTGCTCTATAGGCAACTCGTCCTATAGGTCATACAGATAAACTATCTTCTTGGTTTCGAAATATTCTTCGCTAAAATAGCTGCTGATGTCGAAGATAAACTTGCCTGCTTTCATCTTCTTGATTTCCGCTAAGGCGTCATCTCCCTTGAGGTAAAGAATCCCATTTTCGAGGGTGTTGGTGCTGCCGTTGCTGATATTATTTTTCACCCAACCGACAAACTCCGGTAAATTGGTAACCGCCCGCGACACAATAAAATCGAACGCAAAGCCAACATCTTCAGCACGCTTTTGTTCAGCAGTAACATTTTGCAGTTTGAGAGCACTCGCAATCTCGTTCACCACCTGTATCTTTTTTCCGATAGAATCCACCAAATAAAAATCGGCTTCGGGAAACATAATTGCCAAGGGAATGCCCGGAAATCCGCCGCCTGTGCCCACATCCATGATGGTGGTGCCTTCGTTGAACTGAATCAGTTTGGCGATACTCAAGGAATGTAACACATGATGAAGATACAGTTCCTGAATGTCTTGACGCGAAATCACGTTGATTTTTTCGTTCCATTCGCTGTATAAACTTCCCAACTGTTCGAATTGGCTTAGTTGCTCCGGCTTAAGCTCCGGAAAATATTTTTTTATTCTTTCCATTTATTGCTGATGTATTTTGATTGAAATCAGTATTGGTAAAACATATATTTGCAAATTCAAATGTAATATGTTGTTTGAATTTATTTCGATTACAAAAGTAATACATAAAATTATATTTACGAGAAAAATGAATCAGAAAATGTATTTTTTATTTTGGAAGATAAGAAATCCATATATTTTGAGAAGAAGATTTAATAGCGCCTTCTTTTTTTAGTCACGATGCCTCAATTGCTCAATGAAAAAGGAAGTCTATATGATTTATTTATTTAGATGAAAAAACCATTGGGGAATTTCAGGATTCAACATTTTGGTAATACATATTTATATTGAATTTATTTGGTTGAACTTGCGAAGGAATTAAATGAGTTTGGGCAGTATTTAAGGTAATCTTATAATTTGGAGATATATCTTAAGGAGTAAACAAAAATATATATAAAGAATCTATATTTATATAATATGTTGATGATAATTTTATTTACGCTGAAAAAAATGGGTTGTACGCAGATGATTGCGGACAGTACGCTGATGGTTGCGGACGTTCCGCAGATGGTTGCGGACGGTACGCAGATGATTGAGGACGGTACGCAATTGGTTGCGAACAGTACGCAGATGGTTGCGGACGGTACGCAGATGATTTCGGACGGTACGCACCTAATTGCGGACTGTCCGCACCTAATTGGGGACAATCCGCACCTAATTGAGGACGCTCCGCACCTAATTGCGGACGACAATTTTTGGAGCCGAGTGTATTTTATGAACAGATGACTGACAAAATGGCAGTGACCAAAAGTGAAAAATAAGTGCACATCGTCTTTGAACAAGAAAAAATGAGTTAAAAGTAAGAGATGATTAAGTTTGATGAAGTGCCTACCTGCCAAAATGTCATGCGGAGGAGTCAAAATTAGGTGCTGAACACCCCAAATTAGGTGCAAACCGACCTTTTTTAGGTGCGGAGTGCACCAAATGGGCGTTTCAGCGTGTTAGCACTTTTGCCAAGCATTATTTTTTATCTTTTCTGAAAGAAAGAAGCGCAGTATATCAAAAAAAAATTGAAGCCAAATAAACATCAATTGCGTTTAAATTTCAAAAAAATAGTACTTTTGTCAAAACAAATCATTCATATAATATTAAAACAGTTTTGAAGAAAGTCGCCATCATTTTTTATTTTATTTTAGTAGAGGCTTATGGCTTCGCGCAGAGCACCCAAACTGTGGAAGCATATATTCAGAAATATAAAGATATAGCCATGGAACTGATGCGCAAAGATAAGATTCCGGCAAGCATTACTTTGGCTCAGGGAATATTAGAATCGGGTTGTGGCAACAGTGAATTGGCTCGGAATGCCAACAATCATTTTGGCATAAAATGCAAACCCGAATGGATGGGCGAAAAATATTATTATGACGATGATGCCAAACAGGAATGTTTTCGGAAATACAAATCAGATTTCGATTCTTATCGCGATCATTCCGAATTTCTCAAGACGCGAGATTATTACAGCAAACTGTTTTTGTTAGATATTTGCGACTTTACGGCATGGGCGTATGGTTTGAAAGAAGCGGGCTATGCCACAAGTCCTGTTTATGCTCAAATGTTGATTAAAATTATTGAGGACAATCGTCTTTACCGATTTGATGCGCCTTGCAAGCCTCCAAAACATGATACCGTTCAACGGGTAGTTATAAAAGATAATACAAAACCTATTTCTGAGAAAAAAGATACTATAGCCAAGAAAGCCATTCCGAAAACCGTGCAACAAAGTACGGAGGAAGACTTCTCTGATATTCCCTTGAACGATGCCATGCGCAAAATATATTTGAATAATGGCGTGAAATACATCAAGGCACGCAAAAATGATAGCTTCGAAACCATTGCCAATGATATGGGATTAAGTGTTTATGAGTTGTTGCGCTGTAATGATATGAAGATGGGCATAGCCATCAAAGCGGGAGATGTGATTTACGTTGAAACAAAGAAAAAGAAATCCGAAACGGAGTTTCACGTCGTTGCCGAAGGCGAAACCATGCAGACTATTTCGCAAACTTATGGCATACAATTGAAAGAATTATATGCTAAAAACAGAATGAAACCCGATAGTGAGGCTGCCGTTGGGCAGAAACTTTGGCTGAAAGATGACAAACCTGAATAATACAAAAAGAGGTGACATTTCCGTGTCGCCTCTTTTTAGTTTGATGCATTAGAAATTTAATCTCTCAAGATGAAACTCGTTGGCATATTCATTTGAACGCGAACTTCCTTGCCGTTTTGACGTCCTGGTTTCCATTTTGGCATTAATTTGGCAACGCGTATGGCTTCGTCGTCACAGCCTCCACCAATTCCCCTGAGAACTTTAACATTCGTAACGCTTCCATCTTTTTCTACGACAAAGGTCAAATAGACCGGTCCTTGAATTCCTGTTTGTTTGGCAACGTCAGGATATTTGGTATTTTCTGAAAGGAATTTGATACGAGCAACATCGCCTCCTGGGAATTCAGGCATTTCTTCTACTATCGTAGGAGGTTTAGATACATCTTCATCATCAATAACTTTTGTGTCGGGTTTGTCTTCAGGCACATCTACCAAAGTTCCTGATGTGTCTGTTGGAACATCGTTACGAGCTTTGTCCATCAAATCAAACAAGTCGTCCGGTACTTCAGCATCATTCGTTGTAACTACGGGTGCTCTGTATGTCCTTTCTTTCTTTTTTTCCATAGGGGCCTCCGGTAATTTTGCAATCTCCACCTTTTTTGGCGTTGGTTCCATAATTACGATAATGTCGTCGGGACCGACACTTCCTTTTCCGTTGTTAAAATAATTTGCTACCAGGGGTACTGATACGCCTAATAGAAAAACTGTGATGGCGATAATAACTGCCGACATCATGTTTTTGTTGTAATTTTTACGAAGCGAATAAGCTCCATAATCTTTGTTTCTGTTTTCGAAGACAATGTCGTCGAGATTTTTTGCATTTGTTTTCATGGCTGTGTTTTTTTAAATGGTTAAACTTAATTACAACACAAAATTACAACAAGCCAAAAATGAAAATCATAGCAAATCAGTTAACTGTCGTTTTACAACAGTTAAAGGACGGTTTCAGCAAGTTAACGGAAAATCTATTTTTGGGCAATCACGAAAAAATCGAAGCAGCGGTCATTTGCCGTGTCGATAAAAAAGTCGGAAGTTAGTACTTTTTCGACCAAAGTGGTATTCTTTTTCATCAGTTTATTTCGATTCATTCTATTGGCAAGGTCGTAGGGAATCTGCAAAAGTTTTCGGGGGAGGATATATTGCAGGCGGAAAATATCAAAGCGGGTAAACTTTTTGACCGATCGCCGATTCTCTTCATAATACGCCATCACTTTTTCGTTGCCAAACACGCCTTTTATGTCGAAGCAAGTCGAGAAATTCGAAACAAGTTTGGTCATCTCAACCAAGGTATATTCTCGGATATGCCAAGGGTTTCTCGTGAGCGACATATTAATATTGGGCGTTGTGAGTATCAGCAAGCCTTTTGGTTTGAGTACACGCATGATTTCCTGAAGAAAATGCGTGTCGTCTTTGATATGTTCAATCACTTGAAATGTGACCACCACATCAAAACTCTCATCAGCCAAACCTGCCAAAGGTGGCACATTCATCTGTGTGAAACGGATGTTGGAATCGTTTTCATCATGAGGGGTTTCATGTTTGTCAACAGCCGTGTAGGTTTCAGCGTCGGGTGCCAGGATGCGGATGCCATAGCCTTCGCCGCTACCAATTTCCAAAACATTTCCCGTGATGAGTTTCAGAGCCTCATGATATGCAATCAAATGACGATGGTGAATCACATTGTCTTCGGGCAGAATTCCCGAATTCCGTTCGGCAGTTTTTATACTCATGTCAGGAAGCGGTTTTTATTTGTTCAAGTGGATGCTTTGCGCCTTGGTGATGATAGGGTATGGCTTTGAATTGAAACCCTAGATTCGAAAAATGTGCTAAAAATGAAGGCAACACATACTGTAGATTTTCTTTTGCTTTTATGCTATCGTGAAACACTACTATAGCCCCTTTTTCGGTAGAAGAGATGGTTTTTTCTAAACATTTCTCCGGTGATAAAGTTTTGTCGAAATCTCCTGAAACAACCGTCCAATACACAAATTGATAATATTTTTTCAGGAACTTACGCTCCGAATACGAAGTTTTTCCATAGGGCGGACGAAATAAAGAGGAAGGAAAACTCTTGCTGCATTTCTTTACATTCAAAATATAATCTTTTGGATTCGATTTCCATCCGTTCAGATGATTGAACGTATGATTCCCCACGCTATGTCCCCGTTGAATCAAGTCGTCGAATATGGCATGATGTTTTTGAACATTATCTCCCACACAAAAAAATGTGGCTTTAGCATTATAAGTATCCAATAAATCCAAAACCCAGGGTGTTACTTCAGGAATCGGACCATCATCAAAAGTAAGATAAATATCTTTTTCCATAGTATCCACCCGCCACAAATCATCTGAATTGTAGATTTTATAGAGCAAAGATGGCATTTTGGCTAAATACATAAATACGAATTTCGAATCAGGTTTATAAAGAATTTTACAAAGTAACAAATTATTTTCAACATTGAGCTTACAAGTCGCTACATTTAACATTACGGGAGCTCTATAAATTGCTTTTTCATCGTTGGACTTCAATTTTTAAAATGCTCATTTACTTAAGTAAACTCCGCTTTTAAAAATCTTGTCCGCCTCGAAAAATCTAATATATAGAACCCCTCATATTGATTTATGAATAACAAGCCTCCAATCCTCATTTATAGGTACGATACACTTCCAATATTTTTTTCTCTAAAGTCGTTTGTTTATAGGTTTGAGACATAGTATAAAGATCTTCGAGCATTTCTAAATTTTGTTTTTTCTCGGAGCTGATATAAGCGGCATCAACTCCTGTAAATTGGCTGTAGTAGAACAACTCCTGACGACAATATTCCGTCAAACGCAAGGCGATAGCTTCGCCTTTTGCCAATTGATTTGCCTTGTAATAGTCCCGAGCAATCGGCACCATCAATTCGTCGTAAGGAACACAATTGTCGGGCATCACTGCCACACATTTGTCGCAAACTTCGGCAGCTTCTTTCATTTTACCTTCAAAAATTAAAGCATCTGCCAAACGCACAAAAAGATTCCGTAAGAAATAAGTGTTGTGCATATTGGTTTCATCCATATATATGTTAGGATTATTCATATTGCCCCATCTGAATTTGTGCATCAGATTCTCATACATGATAGCCGTGTTCACTCTTCCAGTCTTGTCATCGGTGGAGGTGCATCTATACGGCACCAAACGATAGGCTAACCCTTCGAGTTGCATATAATCCAACAAACCCAAATAGGCATCATCGCCTGTGGTGGTGGCAAAATACACAGGACGTTGCCATTTCAAATTGGCTAATAAATCCAACACGGCAAGATTGTTTTTTTGGACACCATAATCACTATAATTCCAAATAATGGCAGCATGGATGGAATCTCGGTATTCGGGGGGCACGGTGCCGTTTGCCCTCACTAAGTTTGTATCCACAGGTAGCATGAAATTATGTGTAGGAAAATAATTCAAAGGTCCACGTCTTGTGCTCAACATGGTGGATGGGTCGTCGCTCGTAGCATAATCCACCAAGATGCGTATATCGGCATAATTATCCGGTTTCACCAAAGTGGTGTCGGGGTAAATCGGCAAATAATCACGTTTGGAAGCCACATACTTACTTCGCTTGAGCGTAATTGGCAGCGCTTCCGAGTTGTAGTAGCTGCTTTTCATTTGGTCAATATACCAATCCATATTCAACAGGCTCAGATTCACCACTCGCACATCGGTGCGGATGCCTTCTACTTCTTGAGCATACCATAAGGGAAAGGTGTCGTTGTCGCCCAAGGTAAACAAAATGGCGTTGGGGGCACAGGAATTCAAATAGTCGGATGCCACATCCACCACCGTATAACGATTGGAACGGTCGTGGTCGTCCCAACCTTCTTTTGCCATGATGCCCGGCACTAGGAGCAGACACACAAAAAATGCAATCAGCGCAGCCACTTTAGGTTTGATAAAGGTAGCCAACAACTTAAACAAACCTATCGTGCCGATGCCTATCCATATCGCGAAAGCATAAAAAGACGCGGCATACGCATAATCGCGCTCGCGGGGCTGATAGGGCACGGGGTTTAAATAGAAATTGATGGCGATGCCTGTGAACACAAACAGCAAACCTATCACAAAAAAGTTCTTCAAATCTTTGTTCAATTGAAAAAAGAAACCCACCATACCTAATATCAAAGGCAACAGATAAAAGGCGTTTCTGCCTTTGTTATGCTTCATGGTTTCGGGCAGATTACTTTGAGGTCCGAGGCGGGCATTGTCCATAAATTTGATGCCCGTGATCCAATTGCCGTTCATGATACCCCCATAACCTTGGTGGTCGTTTTGTCTTCCTGAAAAATTCCACATAAAATAGCGGAAATACATGTGTCCAAGTTGATAGGAGAAAAAATAACGAAGGTTTTCACCGAAAGTAGGTCGGTATAACACTTCTGGTTTGCCATAATAATCATTCACCGTGATGGGCACTCCCTGCACTTCGCCCCAGGATTTGTAACCGCTGATATGCGAGTCGGAACTATTGCTCCACATGCGTGGAAACAAGGTCATGAAGCGCGAATCATAATTCGTGACCGAGTTTTTGCGGTCGTCAACCACGATATATTTCTTTAGCATATCATCGCGAGCATACAGAGGATTGCCATCGCTATAGGGCTGTTTGGCATCTTGAGGCGCATTGTAATATTGTCCGTAGAAGAGGGGCCAATCGCCATATTGTTCGCGGTTCAAGTAGCTCAACAAACTGATGGCATCTTTGGGCGCATTCTCGTTGATGGGCGTTCCCGCATTGGAGCGCACCACCAAAGCCATGAAACTCGAATAGCCTATCAATATAAATGTGAAACTAAGTATCACCGTTTTGAGAGTTTCCTTTTGATGTCTGCCGAGCACCACCAAAATGCTGACACCCGAAACTATCAGAAATCGCAGTACGAAATTCCAAACGGAACTGCTTGAATACAACACCAACAAGAGCATCAACCCATAAGCAACAAGGGCGATGATTCTGAACGCTTTGTTTTCTTTTTCGGTATAAAGCAAGCAGAACAAGATGAGGGCGATGAGCAGCAGCGCCAAGAATAGGGTGCCTGAATTGAAAGGCAAACCCAAGCCATTCACAAACAGAAGTTCTGCCTTCGCAAACAGAGTAACGACTTGGGGGATGATGCCATACATGATGGTGGCTAATAGCGCTACCGAAACGGCAAACGCTAGTATCGTGCCCAACTTGGTAGGTCTAAATTTCTTGAAATAAAACACCAAGGTGATGGCAGGAATGGCAAGCAGATTGAGCAGATGCACCCCGATGGAAAGTCCCATCATGAACGCTATCAGCACCAGCCAACGGTTGGCGCCGGGTTCGTCAGCCACTTCTTCCCATTTCAAGATTGCCCAAAACACAAAGGCGGTGAAGAAAGAGGAGGTGGCATACACTTCGCCTTCAACGGCTGAAAACCAAAACGAATCGGAGAAGGTATAAGCCAAAGCGCCCACAGCACCCGCACCGATGATAACCATAATATCTGCTATGACGATTTCTGCGGTCTTCACCACGATTTTCTTTGCCAAGGCGGTGATAGACCAAAACAAAAACAAGATGGTGAGCCCGCTAGCGATAGCCGACATGGTGTTGACCATGCGTGCCACCAAATGCACGTTGCCAAAAGCAAAAAGCGAGAAAAAACGCCCCATCAACTGAAAGAAAGGCGCTCCGGGAGGATGACCCACTTGCAGTTTGTAGGCGGTGGAGATATATTCGCCGCAATCCCAATAGCTCGCCGTGGGTTCCGAAGTGAGTATATAGACCATTGTGGCTACCACAAATATAAATAAGCCCGAAATGGTATTGATAAATTTGTATTGCTTCATGCTTTAAAATTAAAATGCGAAATTACATGAAAAAATTAATACCTGCAAAGGAAAAATGAAAAAAGGGGGTTTTTTGAATGAAAAATGAAAAGTGAAAAATGAAAAATTAGGAATAAAAGCTGTCCGAATGGTGGGTCAGGAGGGAATGAAAAATTAGGATTGTTGAATGGTTTTATTGTTGAATTGTTTTTTTTACCAATGTGAAGCCTTCACTCCAAAAGAATGCTTCACTATCAAAACACATCATTTTTAAGACATGCTAAACTTACAACATAATTTAATCAACAATCTATGTCTAACCCTCCAGAATTCAGAAACGCTATTTATCAACCAAATAGAGTTTTATTTTTTTTTGAAAACACCTAGAAAATAATTAAATGATAGCAGAAAAAATGCTTCACACGCTACCTCGGGATTAAGACTTCCTACATAGCAATTAAATGACGCTTGATATTTGTTAATTGAGATGTCTTAGTAATTAAGTAGCCTTAGAAAATAATTGAATGACGTCAGAAAATAATTGAATGATATGTATGAACCATTAAATGACCTGTGAAAATTATTAAATACTCGCAGAAATTTTTTTTCTACGATGTGATAACGATTAAATGATCGTAGAAAAAATTTAGCAACGATGTCATAACAATTAAGTGATATGTAAAAATCACAAAGTGCTCGCAGTTGAAACCCATGTAGGCTGATACGACAATTAAATAGGATGTCTTAATAACTGACTACAATAATTTACTCTTTAACTGCTATCAGTTAATAAGGAAATCATCACAATTAAAAGCCAAATGGAAGTAGTTAATTATTTGATGAAAGTAGTTAATTACTTTGTCGTATGAATTAATTCCTTTGTAGTAGGATTTAATTCCTTAGTAGGAGTACTTAATTCCTTGGTAGTAGGATTTAATTTGTTGATGAGGGAATTTAATTCTGTTTAGGGATGAAGAAAAATATTTATCTTTGTAGAAAAAATTATGTTTGCTTTTGAACAAAAGTTTTAGAAGTTCACGGGGACGAAATATGAACATCTGAAATTTAAAACAAAAGAAGCATCAAACAAATAAGAAAACTGTAATGATTCAAGAATTCCTGAAAAAA
>CAIOJS010000125.1 GCA_903858655.1 uncultured bacterium
ACCAATTGTAAAGGAAAAAGACGGTGTAATGTATGATGCCTTCACTGATCCAGAACAGCGCTATCGTCAGCGTTATGTTGATATGATTGTGAATCCAATGGTGAGAGAGGTGTTTGTAAAACGTACCAGTATTGTAAATGCGATGCGTTCTTTCCTGAACAAAAAAGGATATCTCGAAGTTGAAACACCAATTCTTCAACCTATATACGGGGGAGCGGCAGCAAGGCCTTTTAAAACATTCCATAATACAATGGATACAACATTGTACCTTCGTATAGCGAATGAACTTTATTTGAAACGCCTGATAGTTGGCGGTTACGATGGAGTATATGAATTCTCTAAGGATTTCAGGAATGAAGGCATGGACCGCTTTCATAATCCTGAATTTACGCAGATAGAACTATATGTGGCATACAAGGATTATGAATGGATGATGAACACTGTTGAAGAAATGGTTGAACTTATAGCCATTGATTTGCATGGGACAACAGAAGTTAAGGTGGGTGATAATCTTATTAATTTTAAACGTCCATGGAAAAGATTTACCATGTATGAAGCCATTCAGCATTATACAGGCATCGATATTTCTGCGATGGATGAAGCCTTGTTGAGGGATGCTGCCTGCAAGTTAGATGTAAAGATTGATGATACCATGGGCAGGGGAAAACTGATCGACTCAATATTTGGCGAAAAGTGTGAACCAAATCTTATACAACCTACATTCATCACAGATTATCCTGTTGAGATGTCACCTCTTGCAAAGAAACATCGCAGTAAAGAAGGACTCGTAGAACGTTTTGAAGCCATCTGCAACGGAAAAGAAATTTGTAATGCCTTCTCGGAGTTAAATGACCCTATTGATCAGCGTAAACGTTTTGAGGCGCAGTTGGAATTAGGCAAAAGGGGAGATGAAGAGGCTATGGTTTTGGATGAAGATTTTCTTCGTGCTGTTGAATATGGTATGCCCCCAACAGCAGGGCTGGGTATTGGCATAGATCGTCTTGCTATGATTATGACCAATTCTCCATCTATTCAGGATGTGTTGTTTTTTCCACAGATGCGTCCGGAAAAAAAAGCGACTGTTACCTCTGATGATGAGTTTGCCAACATAGGAATTCCTGTCGAATGGATACCTATTATCATTAAAGCAGGTTGTGCCAACGTAAGCGCACTTAAATCAGCCAATCCAAATAAGCTATTCAATGATCTTTGTGGATTAAGAAAGAAATTAAAACTTGAACTCCCTGCACCAACTATCGAACAAGTAAAATCATGGATAGGTTGAAAATACTTAAAAGTAGAATTTGAACTATCTTTTATTGAACTATAATTTTTTGTAGATAAATCTTTTCGAAAATTTTCGTAACTTTGTTTTCAAATTACTATAAGTTTGAATAATTATATGCCGCTTATAAACTTTCGGTGAAGTAAAATGGCAAATACAAAGAAAAAACATCATTATCACTTTAACACCAAGTCGCTGACTTTCGAAAAAGTTAAAGTGTCGGTAAAGGAAAAGTTTAAAAAAATCTTTTCTGTTGTCGCCACGGGTGTTGTATTTGCTATGGTTGTACTTGTTTTTGCCTATAATTTTTTGAATTCGCCAAAAGAACGGATGTTGCAAAGAGAAATTGAGCAATACAAACTCCGGTATGAAATGTTAAATGAAAGGTTTGACATGGTTAATAAGGTGCTTGATGATATTGAAAACCGTGATGATAATATTTACCGTGTGATCTTTGAAGCAGAGCCTATACCTGCTTCGGTAAGGAGCGCCGCTTACGGCGGAGCCGATAGGTATGCAAAACTTGAAGGGTACGATAATTCCAAACTGATCATTGAAACAACGAAAAAATTAGACATGTTATCACGCAGGCTTTATGTACAGTCCAAATCGTATGATGAGGTGCTTGAACTTGCAAAAAATAAAACCCAAATGATGTCATGTATCCCTGCAATCGTCCCTATTAAAAACGGTGCAACAAAAATATGTTCAGGTTTTGGTTACAGACTGCATCCTATTTATAAAACACTGCAATTACACCCAGGTATAGATATTGTTTCGCCACGTGGAACACCTATTTATGCTACAGGGGATGGTATTGTACAAACTCCTGGTGGTAACTTTTTGTCAGGATATGGTATTTGGGTTGTGATAAATCACG
>CAIOJS010000126.1 GCA_903858655.1 uncultured bacterium
GTAGAGCAACGCATTCGTAATGCGTAGGTCGTGGGTTCGAGTCCCATTAGTGGCTCAAGATGTTAGTACATCCCGACATTA
This sequence comes from uncultured bacterium, assembly GCA_903858655.1. Taxonomy (GTDB): domain Bacteria; phylum Bacteroidota; class Bacteroidia; order Bacteroidales; family CAIWKO01; genus CAIWKO01. The sequence goes on from CAIOJS010000126.1 coordinate 82, forward strand.
TGTGTATGGGAAGGTCGTGGGTTCAATCCCATTTATGGGAACATATTGGTAAAGCATCCCGACACTTCCGTATCGGGAAGGTCGTGGGTTCGAGTCCCATTAGTGGCTCTAGATGGTAGAGAAGACAATGTTTATTTTTGAAAGATATTGAAAGGTTTTCTGCCAATAGCAGCATAAAAAAGGCTTGAGAACTCTCAAGTCTTTTTGTATTTATATAATCCTGCTATCCCTTCAGTCCAATCTTTAACTTTTGTCCCGGGAAAATAGTTTGTTTCACGGATAAATTATTCAACTTTCGAATTTCGTCAATAGTGACTCCAGAATATTTACTAGCGATACTCCACAAACTATCCCCAGCTTGCACTGTGTGATACACATACTTGTTATAGACATTTGTTGAGGATTTCACGGCTGTACTTGTTGTAGTTTTAGCTTTGGGTTTTGTTTGGTTTTGTGCTGTTGTAGATTCAGTTTTGGTGTTTGTTGTTGCTTGTTCGGTGCTTGTTGCCGGAGTTGTTGTCGTTGTTGTTTGTGCTGTTGCTGATGTTGTAGAAGTACCAGCTTTCTTTAATGCCACAGGGCTAGGACTTGTCTTTACAGAAGCCATCTGTTGCAATTGCGCCAGATAATTAATTTCCTGTGGTGTTTTATAACAATAAATGGCGGTTTCGTTGTTGATGAAATCATCCATAATCTTTCGAGGAAGCCTTAAAACATAAGGCGTTTCGGCAGTAGCGGGAATTATTCCCTTCCGATAAGCAGGATTGAGCATTTGTAAGTTATCATTCGAGATGCAGAGATACGAAGAAATTTGCGACAAAGATAAGTCATGCGTCAAGGTGATAGAATCTATATCGCAATGCATTAAGGGGGGCTGTACAGGATAAAGATTATGTTCGGTAGCATAACTCATCACATAGCTTACAGCAATAAAAGCTGGGACATAAGTTTGTGTTTCTTTCGGCAAAAAGCTTTGTATTTTCCAATAAGTAATACGTTCTGCCGTATCAATATTCGCCAAACGTATCGCACGATTCACACAGCCCGGACCGCAATTATATGCCGCTAAAACCAAAGCCCAATCATGATAGACCGAATACAAATCGCTTAAGAACTTGCATGCAGCCACGGTAGCTTTATAGGGGTCGCATCTATCATCAACATACGAAGTAACTTTCAAATCATATAACTTTCCCGTGCTAAGCATAAATTGCCATAAGCCACTTGCACCCACCCGTGAGCGAGCAATTGGATTCAAAGCGGATTCAATGATAGGCAAAAACTTCAATTCTAAAGGAACGCCATATTTGTCCAGTTGTTCTTCAAATAATGGGAAATACATTTCTGCCATGCCCAACATGCGTGAAGTGAGTTGGCGTTTTTTTATGGCATATAAATCAATGAAATTCCGCACTTGTTGGTTATAAACAAACTCAAAAGGCGAGTTCACACCCAAACGATTAATTCGTTCACGATAAGCACTATCAGAATATTCAGGAATAGAATCTTTGGGGAATTTATATTTGTTTAATTTCGAGACATCGGTAATAAAATCAGTATTCGTGAAAAACTTCACATTCACCAAACTGTCCAATTGAGCCACAACAGGATTATCTTTAATAAATAAAGAATCAGGTTTTTGCTGAACGCTTGGTATAAGACTATTATTTTCGGCAAATATACATTGCGAAAGCAGTGTAAATAAAATTAGGAAGATGGTTTTTTTCGATAAAGTCATGATTTTGTTTTGTCAATTTCATATTCTACATATAAAAGAACGCATTGTTATATACTTTTATTTGTCCTAAAAAACTTATTTGATTTACAAAGTAAATACTTTTTTTTGAATAGACCAAGAAAAAAGATAATTATTTTTTGTAATGCGTTCGTAAGCTCCTTATATTCAGAGATAAAATGAAGTAATTAAAAAAGATACAAATCAATGAATTCTCTCACACAAGCTTTCCCACCATTGGAAGATAAAACAATATTAACCTTTTCTTTGATGCTCAATACAGCATCCGCGGGGCAAGCCGACAAACCAACTTTCTCAATAATAGCCAAATCATTCAAATCATCGCCAATGTAAGCAACATTTTTAAGGGAAATATCCAATTCTTTGCACCATTTTTCGAGCACTTCGAGCTTCTTCCATGTACCGATATATACATAATGAACACCCAATAACTTTGCCCGTTTCTCAATGATATTTTTGGTGAATCCTGAACTCAAAAATCCCACTTTCTTCTCCGCAGCTATCAAACGAATAATCGCTAAGCCATCCTTAGCATTAAACTTCTTGAATTCATCTCCTTTTTCAGAATAATACATGCCGCCATCGGTCATAACTCCATCCACATCTAACACTAAAAATTTGAAATCGAAGTTGGCAAAAACACTTTCTTTCTTTTGGATGTCAACGCTAATCAATGTACCGATGGGGATATGTAAGAAGTTAGCCAAATGCATACATTCCTCCACATTTGGTAGTTGCTCTTTGTTGAGAAACGAGACAATTGTATTCAGGTCTATCCCTGTTGCTGCCGTAATTTGTTCGGGATACAGCTTACGCTGCGCTGCAAGATATTTGATATTTTCGCAGACAAAACAAATCATATAATCGTGCGATTGATAGCCGTTGCAATTCCTTTTAGTGTGCCGAATAAGGTTTCAAATTGTTGATGATCGAGTTGTTGCGAAGCATCTGATTGCGCCATCTGTGGATTCGGATGCACTTCAATCAGCAAGCCTTCAATGTCCATCGCCATGCAAGCACGTGCCAAATCGGGAACACCATAAGCATAGCCCATAGCATGACTTGGATCGAGAATGACAGGCAGATTCGTATTTTCTTTCAGATAAGCAGCACCGCATAAATCCAATGTAAATCGCGTTTTGGTTTCAAACGTGCGAATGCCACGTTCACACAAAATAACATTTTCGTTCCCGCCCGAAAGAATAAACTCAGCCGCTTGTACAAATTCTTGCAGATTGGTGCCAAAGCCTCTTTTCAATAAGATGGGCTTATGGGTCTTTCCGCATTTGCGCAAAATGCCTTGATCATACATAGATTTAGCACCTACTTGAACCACATCCGCAAAAGCAATCACCTCATCCACATGAGAAGAATCGCGAACTTCGGTCACTATGGACAAACCATATTTCTGTCGGATGTTATCCAATAAGGTTAAGCCTTTCGTTCCCAACCCTTGAAAAGTATAAGGCGATGTTCTCGGCTTAAAACTTCCGGCTCTGAGCGTACTTAAGCCAAGATTTTTGACAAACTCGGCGGATTGGGTGATTTGTTCTTCAGATTCCACGGAGCATGGTCCAATAGTTACCAAAACATTGCGAAAGGTGCCGCCAATGTTGCTTTGTCCAATTTGTACCGTTCTTTTGTCCTTTAAATATTTGCGACTCGCTAATTGGATATCATTATCAAAAACAAAAACTTCCTTCACAAAGGGCTGATGCGCTTCTTCAATATTCTTGAAACGGGAAGGCGTTATCAACACAATTTTCTGTTCATCAATAATAGTTATGGCTTCATAAAAGTCGGCAAGTTGTTTTAATCTTGCGGTATCGGTATTTTTTTCAAGATGGAGTATCATGATTCTCCTTTTATTAGATTGTTAAATTTAATGGTCCCTACTATTCTTTTGGCTCTATCCACTACGGGAAGAAACATAACGGGAAATTGTAGGTTTTTAATATATGTCAAAACATCCGAAACCGTATCGTATTCATAAACAAAAGCCGGAGTCCGATTTATGATATCATTCGGGTTGATTGCATTAAAGTCTTTGAGGTTTTTAATCAGTCCTTTGCGAATATCCGCATTCGAGATGATGCCAACAAGGGTTCCGTTTTTATCCGCAACATTCGTAAACCCCAATTTATAGTTTTCGATAGCCAACAACACATCTTCAAAGCGAAGGTCTTCATATCGAACCACAGGAATTTCATCTTGGTCGAGCATAAAATCGCCTATCCTGTAAGAAGATTTCACTTCCTGACTTTTCAGATTGAGCATTGCCGAACCAATAAACGACCCTTTGAAAAGATACGAACCAATGACAGCCGCCGTAACACCCATATTTCGCAGTATGAAAGATAACTCGGCATTGATGCCGCCATCCACATGTATCTTTTTATCAGGATACTTTGCTCGAAACTGACGTATCTTTTTAAAGTTTTGTTTGTTGAATTCCCCGCCACTCATTCCCGGCGTTGTCGTCATAAAAAGAATAAAAGAACAACTGTCAGCATAAGGCTCAAAAACATCAATATTGGTGTCGGAGGTTATCGCCAATCCAATGTTCGGAGCAAGCGTTTTTGGAATCTCAAGTTTCGATTGTAGCGATTCATATTGAAAGGTGACATTTTCAATGTGATGTTTTCCTATCAAATCAAAATACATTTCGGGACTTGATGTAATCAAATGCAAATCTATAGGCGTAGGGCTTAAACTTCGAATTTGTTCAATATCATCAAAAACCTCCACATTATCAATACTATCAATATGGAAAAAGTTCACCTTATACGCATCCAATTCCTCAATAAGAGCGGGTAATTCTTTGTCTTTGCTTGAATATATGGATGCGGAAATTTTCATGAAAGTATTTCAATTTTTGCAAAACTACAAAATTTGACAATACTACACTAATTTTACCTGCATAGATATGTTTTGTTTTTAAAATTTTACCGCTTATTCTTTCTTAACAGGAGCCTCATCTTCATCCCAAATCACATTAAAATCGTACTTAGTCTTAGGCTTTTCCTTCGGATTTTTGATGATGAGGCTATCTTTCTTAAACCAACCAAACTCCCTATTCAAGATGGTTTTCAGGTTTTCTTTTTCCTTCGCCAAATTGTTTTTCATATTTTGTTTATAGCCTTCTTTGTCGAGGGTATGATACACAGGCTTGTCAACGGTGCCCGTGATACGGAAAAAATATTTCTCTTTGTGAAGTCCATCGTCTTCAATTTGTCCGATATCTTTAATTTGATTGTTCTTTTTGTCTCCCGTATTGCGTATTTGCGCAATCAAAACCCCCAAATGATAATCTATCGTTTGATTAAATCCGTGCGTGCCGTTCAATTTAAAATCTATCGCAGTGCTGTTAATTTCCATATCAGGTATCGTAATCAATTGATCTTTTATGACTATCGTATTTTTGAGCGTTTTGAATGCCACATGCGAAAGGTCTCGATTTTTTAGATATTTTGACAAGCCGCTCAAAGGTTCATAATTGATTAATTCGCCATTATCTATCATGATATTCGCTTTCGCATAAATCGTCGGCTTCTCCACTTTAAACGTTGACGACCAAACGGAAGCAAACTGAACATCCGCCGTAAGCACCCCTTTGATATTCTTATCTTGAAGACTTTTTTGTCCGAAATTATCCAACTCGCCAAACAATCGTTCAATGTTCACACGTTTGATCGAAGCATCACAACTTATCAGCAATTTCTCAGCCTGCGACCCATCAATCAATCCCGTGAAATCTATCTTCCCATTCATCGCTTGCAACGAAATATTTTTTGCTATCACTTGCTTATTTTTCATCTGAATAGTGCCGGTAATATTGGTAGCAATGAATTTATTAAAGCTAAATTTCTTAATCAGCAACGCAAGGTTAAAGCTGATATTATCGGGCAAATTCAAACGATAAACCGTATCCTTTTTGCTCTCCGAAAACTTTAAAATTTCTGCCATATCTAAGTTTTGCGAAACCAAATCGGCATCAATAATCAAATTTTGATTCGGCAGAAACAGATAAGGAAGTATATTTTTGAAACGTCCTTTCAACGAAAAATCATTCGTCATATAGCTTCCCGTGAAATTTTGCGACTCCACATCATTATTGCTGAAAACAAAATTCCCATTCACATTGGTGAACTTCTGCGCTTTGCCTTTCATCACGATGTTGGCATTCTGAAGCTCCATTTTTCCCGTCGTGGTGCTTGCTATAAAATCCTTCATGGTGAAAGTGCCCGAACTGCCTGTATTTCCTTTAAAATCGGCTTGCAAAATCAGCCTGCCTTCCGCCGACTCCACCGTATCTATCTTCATGAAATTAAACACATCTTTCAAATTCAAATTCGCCGTAACATTCAGGTCGAGCTCAGGATTTGTCAGGTTTCTCAAGGTAATATTTCCCGTGATACTGCCATCATTTAAGGCTGAAGTGTATCCGTTTATCCTGACGATTGCTGTTTGCGAACAATGCTTCAATCCGTTGCTATAGGTTGCATTGAAGCCCACATTTTTCAAGGTGATACCATTTTCCGTCCGTTCAATTTCGCCTTGCTTCAGCCCAAAAGTAACATTCACGGCAGGCGAAACATGCTCTCCGACAGCTCCTTTTATATTGGCAACAAAATAAAAATCCCCCCTGCATTCATATCCTGCAAAATACGAACGATATTGCGGCGGCAATTCATTAACGAAGGATTGCAACTGCATCTTTTTCCCATCAATCTGCAAATCAAGCCGCGTCAAACTATCCCCGTAAGCAATATTTCCTGCCATAGAGAAAAACAGCTTTCCAACGCTCACATTGGCTTCTTCAAACATAATCAATTTTTGTTTACTATTGATGTTGAGCAACACTTCCATCTCCGTGCTTTTGTTGGCAAGATACAGATTCTTATCCGATTTTATTTTCTCAACATACATATCACCGTCAATATTCATCAAAAAATTCTCATCCGAAAAATTTCCCGTGAACAACACATCCTTAGCCACGACCGTAAAATTCTGTCTCCGACCATAATCTATATACACCACCCTCACATGATTCAGCCACACTTTTTGTAAATCCAACGAGAAGTTTGTCTTCGTTGTGTCGGTTGATGGTTTCCAAAAATGGTAGTTATCACTGCGATCTTTATACGTTTTAATCAAGGCAACGGCATCGCTCACTTCAATTTTTTTTATCCGATATTTCCCAAAAATCAAATCCCAAATGCTCATCTGCAAATAAACTGTTTTGGCTTCCAACAGATTTTTCTTATTTTTTTTATCCTTGATAGCATCCAAAATAATAACATTATTGAAGCTCACCGAGGCATAAGGAAACTTCTTAAATATAGAAAATTGTATATCCCGATTCACATCTTGAACAACAATTTCTGTATTCAACCTTGCATTCAATTCATTGATGATGATACCTTTCACCGTATCTTCATAATAATACTCCATAAAAATGCCTACCCCTCCCACAAGCAAAAAAACAATCCCCAACCAAATAGCCGTCTTTCTAAGCCTTTTCGCCACTTTTGGATTTCGAATACGTAAACTGAACTTCTTCACAGATTTTTTTTGCAAAATTAATGGATGTAATTATAAACAAACGCTAAAACTTCCACTTTTTATACACACAAAAATAATATACTTTTGTTAGTAACTTTGAAACTCAATTTTTTATTCCTATTTCCTTATCCCTTAAGATGAAAATCATAGAGATAGCTACGGATTAATTTACCTAATACATGCATTAGAAATCTTTAAATCCAATCCCCACTTAATTGCCATCCCCCTCCATCCAACCTCCCCCTATACTCCCAATCCAACCTCATATCACTTCCAAACCAACTCACATTTATCCCAACCGTCCCCTCCTTCATTCCAATGCCCGTATGTCCTCTTTAAATAGACATATATCCTCTTCCAGGCAACATGTATCCTTTTCCAGGTACCTTTTCTCCTTTTCTAACGTACTTTTGTCTATATAAAGGTACCATTTATATAGTATTTAATACCATTCGTCCAATCCGAAAAGATTTTTTATTAATATAAAAGAAAAATTTGTATTTTTGCAGAAAAAATCAAAAGATATGATAACAGATATTGGACAAAAAATCAAGGAGATAAGCTATCAAAAGCACATTTCTATCCCCACCTTAGCCCAAAAATTAGGGTTTAGCCGTTCCGGCATGTATAGACTTTTAATTCAGCCTGACATCTCCCTTAAGATGCTGCAACGCATCTCTAAAGAGTTAGATCATAATTTTTTTCAATATTATTATGATGACACCAATCCGCTCACCAAAGCAGAAAAAATCCAACTAACAAAACAAATTAAAGATTTGCAACAAGAAAACGAACTCCTAAAAGTTCATTTACGTCTTCAAAATCAAACAAACGAAATACTAGCCACCCAACTCAAGCAACTCAAACAAAAAGAGTAAAACAAAACCAAATTCTATTCCTCAACAACCTCCACTGTTTCTGCAGCTTTGCTAGGTTTGAACATTCGTTTTTGAAAAATTAATAAGAGAAACACGCCGATAGTGATTGCACTATCGGCTATATTAAATATAGGTTGGAAAAACTCAAACGAACTGCCACCAATGAACGGAATCCAATGTGCCCAAGTGGTATTGATTACAGGAAAATACAGCATATCCACCACTTTGCCATGAAGAAATGTTCCATAACCGCCCCCCGCCGGCATAAAGACTGCTTTGTCAAACCCGGTGCTTTCGCTGAACATCAATCCATAGAACATACTATCCAGAATATTGCCGATAGCTCCCGTAAAAATCAACGCAATAGTTATAATGAGAAACGAATTGGATTGTTTTTTTATCAGTATCCACAAATACCAAGCAATAGCACTGCTGGCTATCAGACGGAACACGGTAAGGATAATTTTGCCGTAACTACCGGCAAATTCCATCCCGAAAGCCATGCCATTGTTTTCGATAAAATGAATTTGAAACCAATTTAGCCCAAACACATAATAGGTTTCGCCGTAATAGAAATGTGTTTTAATCAAAATTTTGATAAATTGGTCGAGCAATAAAACACCGAAGATTACTAGTAAAGCTTTGAGCAGTAAGGCTTTTTTCAAAAGAGTAAAAATTTATAAAATGTTTTTCATTTTCTTTTGATCATTTTTTGCACCTATGCAAAGTGTTGCATGAGGCACAATGCGGAGACGTTCTTTAGGTATCAATTCTCCGGTCACTCTGCAAATACCGTATGTTTTATTTTGGATTCGGATAAGTGCATTTTCAAGACTCTTAATAAACTTTGCTTGACGCATAGCCAAAGCGCTGTTTTCTTCCTTCGACAGCACTTGCGAACCTTCTTCAAGAATTTTAAACGAATGAGAAGTATCATTAATATCTTCTCCGCCACTGTTCGAAAACGCCTCTGTCAAAATCTCAAGGTCTTTTCGTGCTTCTTCCAGCTTCGCAAGAATTATCTCTTTAAACTCTTGTAATTCTTCATCGGAATAAGAGTTTTTATTGTTTACTTCTTTTTTCGAAACAGCATTTTTTGGTGCTATTTCTTGTTCGTTTGTCTTTTTAACCTTCTTTTCCATAACCAATTATTTATTTTATTATTTAACCTAAGCTTTTTTTAAAGAAACAAAAGTCGTAATTTCTTCAGTAAGTTCTACAGAAGTTTTGTCGGCAGATATGTGTTCAATTAGTGTTAATGAGGTTGCTAAAATTTCGCTGCAAATGTAATAATAATTATTCTGAATTGCGTTGATAATTTCAAAATGTTTTTCAACTTCTACCAAAATTTTATCTGTAACTTCAAATTTATTGTCTTTTCGAAGGTTTTGAATGCGGTTCACCAGCTCGCGTGCGATGCCTTCATCCTTCAATTCCGAAGTCAAAGTAACGTCGAGCGCAACGGTGATATTGCCCGAAGAAGACAAAACCCATCCGGGAATATCTTCAGTAAGTATCTCCACATCGGTCATTTCAAGCTCCACATTTTCGTTGTCAACAAACAATTGTGCTTTTCCTGTTTTCTCCATAGCATTGATTTCCTCTTGCGTAAACGCAACAACACAAGCCGAAATTTGTTTCATAAGCTTTCCGTATTTCGGTCCCAATGTTTTGAAGTTGGGTTTAATTTTTTTCACCAAAATACCCGCAGAATTATCAATATATTCAATCGCTTTGATGTTTACTTCCGAAAGAATTAGGTTTTTCACCGCTTCAATTTGATGTTTTATGTTTTCATCCATCAC
>CAIOJS010000127.1 GCA_903858655.1 uncultured bacterium
TGGAATAGCATAATTAAGATGCAAATGGCTTGAAGACAATCCTGGCAAAACCAAACCCATAAAAGTTTCAGCTACTTAATAACTTCTTTTTAGAGAATTTAGTTTAAGTTCGTTAAAAAAAGGTTGTTAGACAGTCTAGGAGGGGGAAGGGTTCCCAGAACCGGAATCCAGAAAACATAGTAACTGGATCCCAGATATCGGGCGCCACCCGCTTCCGGGATGACGACATGGGGAGTTTAATTATCTTTCCACCCTTTGTCATTTAGATTTTGACGTTGATTTGACATTGGAAATTTGACATTTGACATTTCGCATTTCGCATACCCATCCTCCCGTCCCCGACTAAATATCCCGAAGGCCCCCTTGGGGCTAAATACTGGTGATGCAAGGCAAAATAATTGACAGCTGGCAACCACAAATGTACTATTAATATATAAGTATTTATTAATCTAAAAGGAGGAATATGGCACAAAAGATTTTTGCCAGATTTAATAGTAAGAAAGTAACTGGATTTTTACTGGCTTGTTTGGTTGTACTCAGCGGCGCATCCGCTTGGGTCATCTCGTCAAAATCGTCGCCGATGAATGCCAGTTTGATTACAAAAGTTGGTAGCGTAGATATCATTACCAGCGCAGTTACGTATACCCCCGGTCAGACAGTGTCATTTCAAATAAAAAATGTCGACACTAGCGCAGTTTTTTTTAACGTCGGCAGTATTAGTATAAATAATTATGTAGATGAGCAAGTGTATAAATATCCTGGTTCTTACTCTATAGGTATCCAGCCAGGAAAGACAGCAAGCCTAACATGGTTGCAAAAAGACAGCGGTGGACAACAGGTGCCATGGGATAATTATAGGATTATCGTAAGCGGTATAAACGTCCGGACTAGAACAGCTGGCGGATTTAATATCTACGGCAACTATGGGGTCACAAGCGACCCGACAGCAACCGATGGCGCTCTAAATGGAAACACAATGATGTTTGGAATAGGGCTTGCATTTAAAGACTACATCAAAGAATTAGGGAATGGCAGCTACACGACTGGAACATCCCTATTTTTGAAAAATCCTGCAAGTCAGACCATCTCAGAGAGCACTTGGAAAAGACTTTTGAGCAAAGTCGCCAAGCCAGTATTTGCTGGGGATGTTGATTCCACTACTCCCTGTGGTAATACTGATAAAACATTTACAGATAAAATACAACCAAACCTCCGAAATACAGAGGGCCTAGGCTTTAGCGAATGTATACAAGATCTAACCCTTACAGGGGCGATTAAAACTACTGTATACCATGAGATAAAAGTCTTTGGGTTTGGCAGACTAGGTTATGGAATAGATCGATGGACAGCAGAGTTTAGAGTAGACGGAACATATGTAAAGAAATATTGGCTACAAGTACCTGTAGATGGTAAACCAACTTGTCCAAAGCCAACAATAAGCACCTCAACTCCCGCAGCAATTCACGGCAATAACACCGGCGGAGAAGTTATAATTAGCTCCAAAAAAAGAATTGATCGAGTTGCCGCATTAAGCAAAACGGCTGTATGCACATTTGACAAAACTGGCAGTTGGCCAATATCCAATCTACCTAAAGACGGCAATTTTAGCAAAGAAAAATGCTGCGGCGTACCAACGGTACCAATAGCATGCACGGCCACCCCTGATAGTTCGTCATATCAAGTCAGCGCTACCAGCCCTAATTTTAGCACTAGCGTGTCTTGCAAAGTCGGAACCGGTGTATCACTGTCCTATGCTTGGACCAAATCTGGGGTGAATGCTGCCGCAGGCAGCTGCACAAAAGGGAATAACTGCAACGGCTCGTTAGTAAATGCCTCCGCTCCAGGGGCTGAGGGAGCAGCTAAAGTTGATGTTACTAGCTCCGATGGTCAATCCTGGTCAAAAGAATGGAACATCTGGGCGTCAGCTGCTAAACAGCCACCATTTGTATGTAATAAAGTGCCCGACCTTACCACCGTTAATATTCCTACGGGAAACTCCACTAGACTAGGCGTTGATTGCTACAAAAATGGTCAGCCAACCACTATGCTCACATTTGCATGGTCAGGTACTAACAATAATGCTAGCACCTGTACAGGCAACTATTGTTATTTGACTGTGCCTGCAACCTATGGTTCGGCGGGCGCAATCTCAGCTACTATAAGAGTAGTTGATCCTACGTCAGGTTATTCAAATCTGTATAACTGGAATCTAACACTTCCAACTGTGATATCACCTACTGCACCCCCAGTAGAGTAACAACAAGCAGAATACCAAAAATAATACCTAA
>CAIOJS010000128.1 GCA_903858655.1 uncultured bacterium
AGGCATTACATTATCGAGTTCACCATCGAGCAAATCACCGGTCGAAACCAAAATATCAGGATTAGCCTGCTTTACAGCATCAACAACAAGCTGAAGTCGCTCTCCTCTGATAATTAATCCTACATGGACATCGGATATCTGGACAATGCGAATTTTGCCATCATTAGGCAAAACATGATCAGTATGAATTACCAGATTTTTGACCCGAAGTCTTTGCGCATCCCAAAAGCCGTAAACCACAAGGAGAAGTGAAAGAATAATCGTTAAGCAGAAAAAAAGAGTATTAAGAGGCATTCTTTTGGCATCCGGATAAAAAAAACCTGCTAAATATCTAAGCACATCAAACGAAACACCCAGTAAAAAAAAGAGTAGCATAAAAGCCATCCAGAGATAGCCAATATAGGCAATAGCCTTTGCCACTTCGTCGAAATGCAAGTTTTCGGCAAGTCTTACCGCCAGTGGAGCCAGAATCATCAAAACAAGCAATATGATAACAGCAATTTGGACTGCCCAGTGTAAATGAAAAATACTTTTCACCCGGGCAAACGCGTATAAATTAATACCGCTATAAAGACATAAAAACGTCAAAAGAAAAATAATCATGCTAATTTCCATATTAGTTAGATTCGCAAGCCTGTTTATTGCCTGCTAACTGCAAGCTTTTGGGGAAGCTAATGTAAAATGTGCCGGAAGTCAATATATAAGGTGAATGCGATAACTGAATGTAATAGCTTGACAAGGAATACCCCTTAAGATAAATATCGCGCAACATTTCTTGACATAATATTGATCACTATGGATGCCGATGTAGCTCAGCCGGTAGAGCAACTGATTCGTAATCAGTAGGTCACCAGTTCGATTCTGGTCATCGGCTCCAGATTTAGCAAGAGGGGTGAGGGAAATTGCCTGATCCCTTATTTTTTTCAAATGTAAACTATTGCTTATCCCATCGAAAAGTAAAACACTCTATCGTTTGAAAAAGCGTTGCAGAATCGTAAATGGGGTCATAAAGACAATTTTTATATCCATTAATAAATTGTAATTTTTTGCATATTGTAAATCAATTCGAATCATTTCCTCGAACGAAAGATCGTTTTTTTTACCCACCTGCCATAAGCCGGTCAAACCGGGCATCACTTCAAAACGACCATTGTACCAGCGGAGATATTCCTGTGATTCGTATGGAATCGGCGGACGCGGCCCCACAAGGCTCATCTCGCCACGTAACACATTCCACAACTGTGGCAACTCATCAATTCCAGTCTTGCGCAAAAAGGCTCCGAAGCGGATCAAATGCGTCTCCTTCTTAAGCATCGGTTGGTCACGCATCTCCCCCCTAATCAGTGCCGCCATATATTTCCGATGCTCTTCCTTGCTCACTGATATTTCCATTGTGCGAAACTTGTACATTGTGAAAATTAATCCCAAATACCCCACCCGCTCCTGCTTGAAAAAAATCGGCCCCTTCGAAACCAACTTGATCAATCCTGTCGCAAAGAGCATAATTGGCGATAAGACAATCATCATCGGAATAACGGTTATCAGATCCAATACTCTTTTCATAAGGGGCAGCTGATTCACGAACACCGGGTGCAAAGCCTTTCCCTTACGTTTGCTATATTCCGCCGATATGATTGTCGGCTGAAATGAGCGTCCCGGAAACGTTGTGTCTTCTGAAACCAGCAAATCTTCAGTAGGCCCGGGAGTCAAATTAGAACCATTACCGCCAGAGTCTATCTCATCCTTTACCACTTCTTCCAAGCTCGTCGGATACACATAAATTACGAAACCGGTAATCGCTTGAGTATGTTTCATCAGCACCTGCAGCACATTGTTTGCAAAAATCCACGCTCCGCGATACTGAGTATTCGATAATAAAAATCCAACATGTCGCTTGTCCATCCATCCGATCTCATCGGTCGCACGTAAACGAGATTCCATGACTTCCATCAGCAAATCAAACGGTGATCCATCCGATTCCGGATCTCCAACTTCAAACGATACCAATGAAAAGCAATCGTTAGCCCGATCCGCTTTATAACGTTCTCTACGCAACACGCGATAAAACACATCATTGCTTAAGACGACACTGTTTTGGTTAATCCCGAATTTGTGGTAGTGGTTCAGAAACATGATAATACCCCTTTCCAATCTTCACAAGATATTGCTTTTAAAAACCGTGAACTTATATGGTGATGGTTTTTGTTTGTCAAGGAAAAGTTTGGGAAAAGTTTGGCATTGAATTTTGACGAAAATATGTGAGACGTTGTGCTGAGGTTTGTTGTCGGGATTAAATGGTGTTCATTACCAACTATAATGATCAATCTTTTTCAAAATAGTAACTTATGGATTACTGGAAGTAGAACTAAACCGCTGCGCGGTAGCCATCCCATCGCCTTCTTTCATAGGCAGAAAATACACCAATCATTATAAATATTCAACAAAGGTTTTATTAACGCTTG
>CAIOJS010000129.1 GCA_903858655.1 uncultured bacterium
GCATGGTGGCTCGAAGACTCGCGCAAATGCCGAAGCGGCACTTCACCATGCGTGGGACGTTGTACAAAAGTTTTAAAATCTTTATTTAATAGGCGGTGATGTAATGTCAATAATCTTTATCGGAATAGCAATCTTTTTTGCAGGTGTCGCTGTTGGTGCTACATTAGAAGGTCACCGCAAGAACACTATTGAAATTTTAAAACCTTCGCACAACAATGCAAGTGATGGAATTTGCCCTCATTGCGAAAACGGACGATGGTTTCAACCAGTTAGTGATGGTTGGCGAATGTCCAGATGTGATTTTTGTAAAGGGTCGGGCAAACTACCACACGTTGCATGAACGTTGTGGGCAATTGTAAATCGCTAAAAATCTTTTATAGTCGCGGCTAGGAGAAAACAAAATGAAACGTAGTTACATAGTTGAAATTGATTCGAGCATTAATTGCGGAATACCTGGAATAGACAAAATAATGCAGGATGTGTCAGAATTGTTATTACACGCAGAACACATTGGCGGGATCAGTTCGTATTCAATTAAGATCGCCGCGAAGAATAATGTGGTAGGCGATTTACAACAGCAAACAACAGCTCAAGCATACTAGCCGGAAACTAACCCGGCCAGCACGCATTGAGCAAACGTTATACGCAAGTTTGGCCAAGATCAAATTTATAGGAGGCGCTTTTTGGAAACAATCCATCTCGTAGGTGCCGATGATGTGCGCAGCGCAGGCTCATCAATATCATCGGCGGCAGAAAAAATTTATCGTGCAGCAAATATCTTCGATTCCGTATCGGACCAATTGCGCCGCGCTCTTGATGAGCACGCCGGACGCATTGAACAGGCGATGAGCGCCTCCGACACTAATGTAGCTGCTCCTTCTGCATCCGACAACATTCAAAGTGATGCAAATTCGGCATGGTTGAAGTATTATGATGAGTATAGCATAGCACATCCGGGATATCATCCAAATGCATATGAGCGAGAATCATTCATTGCAGGTTTTGTAGCGGCATCAACACAGCCGAACATTAATAATCAATGCACAGTATATAATAAATGCAAAAATCCTAACAAAGCTAAATTTTGCTATGCTGTTCCAGCTTGCTTTCATAATATAAACACTTAAAATTATCAAAGGATCTATTAGATGGCAAAAGTTGAAGCTATTATTGAAGGTCTACAAATATTATCAAAGTATAAACCAGGTCAACTACCAACGGCTAAAGCACGTTGGCTTGTAATACAACACTTGGAGCATCAGAGATATGCTGAGAATCAAATGTCGATTTAGATACGATTGGGACGTTGACAAGTCCCTGCCCGTAGATTGCCGGAATGCGACAAAGTACAGGGAGTTTGCTCCTAAGTCCAATATTCCAGCTACCCAGAACATCAGCGTGGAGCACCTTTCCATCAGAACCAGTATATTTTCCTTTACAACGTTGACCATCCATGCGTCCGATTCGTGGATCGATCTGAGAAGTATATGCTGGCGAAACAATTTCCATGCTCTTACCGAGCACTTGTGCTTTATAGGAAAGGAAATTCCTAATCATATAATAAGGAACTTGAGAATGCTTGTTGTTAAAAGCAGTATTTCTTTTCGTATTTTGTTTAATCTTGGTAAGATCCTCAAGCACAAGAACATCAGCTTGAGTAGTCTGTACAAGTTTTTTAGTAAGGCA
>CAIOJS010000130.1 GCA_903858655.1 uncultured bacterium
AACCGGATGCTTGATTGGTCGAGCCCACATCAACCCAAGAGCGAGAGTTTGTTCCTACCGTTACCAGATTCGTTTCAACCACCCACCAGCGTCGATCCACTAGATTAGAGCAAATCATTACTTCAAGCCGGTTGGTTAACGTGTCGGGATAATCAATACGGAAAAGCATACCGGAACTAACCGGCCCAATTTGTGAAAACACGATATTGGTATCGGAACCAGCCATTCGCATCATTGACATTCCGCCTAATAATGCAGAGCGGGATAATGAGGTAACCTCAGTTTGAGATGAACTCAACATCATTACATCAAGTAATGAGGAAACCTTTTCTTCAGCATACGCTTCAACATAATCATCAGGTATCAGGGATATTTCCATCTCTACATGAGAGGGCTCCATACATTCTTCCATGAAGTTCTTTTGACTGGATTCAACGCCTGCCTTGTAAATCTCCGGATGTTTCAGTTTGGCGATCCAAAGCGGGTCATACTTTGCATTTGGCTTAAAGACATAGAAAGCCTTTCCATCGACATCCAGTACTTCAATTTCTCTGGTTGCCCGGATTTCTCTGAGTCTCAAATGATATACAGGACATCCATGTTCAGGTTCGTAAACTAATCCATTTAGGAATGTCTTTGGAAAAGAGTTCGGGTCAAAAGAATATAGCCCTGCGGAAAAGCAAACCGGATTCGGCATGCCAGGCACAAACAAGGGAATAGAGTTTTCCTGCATCTCATATAGTCGTTCGACCAAGAAGGCGGGACTATCGACAACATTACTCCGAAGTTCTTCAATCAATTCAGCCTGACGAGCTGAAATGATTTTCTTGCTCAAGCCAGTACCGGCCCATACAACAAGTCCTGTGGCCAACAAACCAAGAGTGGCATACAAAGAGATTATACGAATCCGTTTTTGACCCGTTGTTTTTACTCCATACATCATAAGTCCCTCTCAACAAGCTATATACACAAAAAAGAGGCATGGACAACCTTGTCCATGCCTCAATCTTGAAAACCACCAATGGCTCTCCCGTTTAGAAACACGAAACAAGGAGCCATCACCACGCGGTGGCGCATATCACAAGATTCATTTGTATAATGAATCCCTCGTCCTTAATTTCAACAAATTTGCATAATTACATCACCATCTTTATCTGTCGAGGCTTTATGTTAAATCTTAAGGCGCTTCCGGCTTTATGGGGGGAATATTTTCAATTTAAAGCTGAATTTGTCAGCTAAAAGGGAAGCGAATCAGCTACTATCGAGATATGAAAGACACATCGCTTTATCAGCAAATTCTTGGAGATACGAGTCCCTGGTCCGTCGACCATGTTGAGCTAAATGCTGAAAAGCTAACCATTGAAGTGCGCATGGTTCTGCCGCCTGCTACGGTTTGGGGCTGTGTAAAGTGCAATAGCCGGATGCATGTAAAAGAGTGGCGAGAGAGACGGTGGCGACACATGGATAGTTGCCAATTCAAGACCATTTTAGTGGCTTCGGTGCCAGTGGTGGAATGCCCCGAACATGGGGGACAAACCGTGCAGGTACCATGGGCAGAAGGGTCGAGTCGGTATACGCTAATGTTCGAGCGCTTTGCCATTGAAGTTCTTCTGGCCTGTAACACAGAGCGAGCGGGAGAGTTGCTGGATATTACTTGGGACCAGGCAGACGGGATCAAGCAACGGGCAGTGATCCGGGGGATGGCGAAGCGTCCGGCGCTGGATATTGAATACGTCTGTGTAGATGAGAAAGCTGTAGGGCATGGTCACGACTATGTGACCATCGTTACCGGACTTGTTGATCGTAAGCAAGCGGTGCTCTATGTGGGCGATGGCAAAGGCGAGCAAGGACTGAACGGTTTCTGGGAGCAACTAGGGCCAGAAGGTTGCAAGCGAATCAAAGCAATCAGCATGGATATGGGAAAGTCATATATTAAATCTGCGCTCAAATATTGCCCGAACGCCGAATTGATTTTTGATCCCTTTCACGTCGTGAAGATGATCAATGACGCCGTCAACGAGGTGCGACGCCAGGAAGTCGTGATGGGGTCTGGCAAGGATCGCATCATGCTTAAAAAGACTCAGCACCTATGGCTTTGGGGTGAAGAGAACCTTCCGCAAAGGTATGCCGACCGCTTTGAGGAATTGAAGCAAAGCACGCTGAAAACCGCTCGCGCCTGGCGCCTGAAGGAATTGTGGCG
>CAIOJS010000131.1 GCA_903858655.1 uncultured bacterium
ATCTTTACATGCTAAGCATGGAAAGAAAAAACAACAGTCAAAAAGAATCCCTTTAAAAAAAACTTTTAGTTTGAAACACGAAACTTGAGACCATGTAAAAAAGATTCCGTAGTTTTGCCAAAAACTTTTATATGTGCTTAAGTGTTCCTGCTGAAATTATTTCCATAGATGGTCAGATGGCGCAAGCTTCCGTTGGCGGAGCAGTGCGCGAAATCTCATTGCAATTGGTAGAAAATATTATTCTCGGCGATTTTGTGTTGCTGCATACAGGTTTTGCCATCGAAAAGATTAGTCAAGAAGAAGCGGAAGAAACCCTGCGTTTGCTTCGCGAATTGGGCGAAATCAACGAGACGGATTTGCCGAAATTGGAAATCTAAGCACCTCAACTCTCTCCTACTCTTATGATGAATACGTATTTTCTCTTCTTGCGTGGCGTGAATGTCGGTGGCAAAAACATGATCAAAATGACGGAACTTGCTCAATGGATGGAAGCCTTGGGTTTCAATCATGTCAAGACTTACTTGCAAAGCGGCAATGTGATATTTCAATCCAAGCTTCACGATGAAGAGAAATTGGCGCAGCAACTTGAGGAGATGTTATGGGAAAGAGCAGCCTTGAACATCCCTTGTCAAATTCGCAATATTGAAGATTTAATGCGTATCAATACCTTGCTCGACCACTACGAAGCCACGAAACTTCCTACAGCAAATTTGTTTGTCACCCTGTTGTCAGAGCCGCCTTCAGAAGAAAATATCCTCAAATTGAAAGCAATGAAAACCGATGATGATGTGTTTTATGTGCATGGTAAAGAAGCTATCGTTGTCTGTCAGCAGCCTTATCACAAAACCAAACTCAGCAACAATGTGTTCGAGCGCGTTTTGAAAGTGAAAGCGACAAGCCGCAATGATAATACGATGCGCGCTTTGCTAAAAGCAATTACAGCATAACAATATTCATAGAGCTACCCACACGATATTCCCTGTTAAGGAATTCGTTCCTATGCTCAAAAAGAAGTATCTAAAATCTAAGAAAACCGCGAGATATACAGCCTACAACAAAGCAGCTTTCACTGTCAATTCAGCCAAACGTTCCGAATAGCCTGCTTCGTTATCATACCAAGAAATAACTTTCACAAAGTTGCCCTTGATGATTTGCGTTAGCTTCGAATCCAAGATAGAAGAATGTTTGTTGCCCACGATATCAATGCTCACTATGGGGTCAATGCAATATTCCAAAATGCCTTTCATCGGACCTTCAGCAGCTTGTTTCATCGCAGCATTCACCTCATCTTTGGTAACCTCAACATCCAACAAACACGTAAGGTCAACCACTGAACCATCTGGAGTTGGGACTCTCATTGACATGCCATCTAATTTGCCATCCAATTCGGGAATCACCAAGCCTATTGCTTTGGCTGCACCCGTACTCGTAGGGATGATAGACATGGCAGCAGCACGTGCTCTACGCAAATCACTATGAGGCGCATCTAAAATAATCTGGTCGTTAGTATAAGAATGGATGGTGTTGATAAGTCCATGTTTTAAACCAAAGCTATCGTTCAACACTTTTGCAATAGGCGCCAAACAATTGGTGGTGCAAGAAGCGTTCGAGATAAAACGGTCGGTGGGCAATAGTTGTGTATCGTTCACACCCAAAACAATAGTTCTGTCCACATCTTGTGCGGTGTTGGAAGGCACCGACAAAATAACTTTCTGCGCACCGGCTGTGATATGCTTTTCCAATTTCTCACGAGTACGAAATACGCCCGTGCATTCCACCACAACTTTAACATCAAGAGACTTCCAAGGCAAATTTGCAGGGTCACGTTCAGCATACACTTTATAGCGCTTGCCATCTATCAACAAACAGTCATTATCGTAAGAAACTTCACCGGGATATTTCCCATGAACAGAATCATATTTAAACAAATGTGCCAAGGTTTTGGCATCCGTAAGGTCATTGATGGCAACGATTTCAACAGCCTCTTTCTTTAGTAATGCTCTGAAGGTCAAACGACCGATACGTCCGAAGCCGTTAATTGCAACTTTAATAGGTATCATTATATTTTTATAAGATTGAATTAGAAATTTGAGTATTTTTAATTATTTTGCAAAATTACTCTAAATAGTATTATCTCCAACAATTTTATTTCCAAATCCAACATATTTTTGTTTGATTTTATGTATAACTTGATTTTTCTACCTATATGTCAATACCTAAGTAACATAATCTATCAAAGGTCTCCCATCATCATTCCGATCGGGTATGTTCAAACGTTGCAATTCGGAAACGATATCAAACACATCATTCAATCGCCACAAAATATGAAAAGCATTGCCTAACACTTGGAAAAGTTCCTTGTAATACACATTACCCGTGTGGGGTGAAACATTAGTCTCATAAAAAACCAATACCGAATAAAAGGTTTCTTTGCGGAAAGAGTACGACATATTCGATAAGGAATAGGGAACTATATCTCGATTGTTTACTTTCACAAACAAAAGTCTTCGTTCAAAATCAAGTTCAACCGACGTGGCAATACCTTTTCTCATTATCCATAAGGGAGGAAAAATAAGCATAATAAGTACCGGTATAATTCCAAAAACCAAAGTTCTCACCATGACAACTATAAATGGAGTTTCTCCCCACCCCGATAAGCTATAAATAAACAATACTATATTGGCAAAAAGCACTATATAATAATAAAGGATAACTTTTAGTTTGCCGAATTTCCGTATGCGCCATATTTTATTCATAGATGCCTTTGTTGTTTATAAAGAGGGGTTCTAAAATTTAGATTTTTCGAGGCGGACAAGGTTTTTAAAAGCGCAGTCCCGACTTTGAGTCGGGATGAGCATTTTAAAAATCGAAGTCCAACGATGAAAAAACAATTTATAGAACTCCCGTAAAGATAAATTTTCTACAAAACTATACATTATTGTTTAATTATCGTACCATAAAAGCACAAAATTTTGCTCATCCACCCAAAAGACGTACCTTTGCACCCAATTAGTAATTTAATCTCGTTATAATGAAAAAATTAATCCTAACATCAAAAATCATCCTTATGCTAGTAGCAGTTTCCTTTGGCATGAATGCCAATGCACAAAACAAAGCGGGAATTCCCGACTTCTCGAACACCGATCGCTCGGCGGTTCCCAAAGAATTCAAATGGAAAATTGAAGACATCTACGCCACTCCCGATTTGTGGAAAGCCGACTTGGCTTTGGTCAAACAGATGGCAAGCAAAATCGAAGGCTTGTCAAAAACATGGACGGCAAGCGCCAAAAACATGTTGGAGTTCGAAAACTTGGTGAACGACATCTCCCTGAAAGGCGAAAAACTCTACTCCTACGCTTCCAACGAAAACAATATGGATTTGGGCAACACCCAATTCATCTCCATGAAAGGCGAAATCGAAAACTTCTTCGTGCAGTTTGGTGCGAGTCTCTCGTTTATGGAGAGCGACATCTTATCATTGGGAGAGACCAAATTCAAAGAATATCTGAAAGCAGAACCCGCTTTGGTTACATATCAATTCGGTACGGAGAAAATCTTCCGCAACAAAGACCACATCTTACCTTCCGAACAACAAAAAATCGTATCCTTAACAGGTTTGTTCAGCAGTGCGGCAAACGACGCTTACGGTGTTTTTTCCAATGTAGAAATGCCTCACACCGACATCACCTTGAGCGACGGCAGCAAAATCAACCTCAATGTGGCGGCTTACATGAAACTCAGAGGGTCCAAAAACCAAGCAGACCGCTCCCTGGTGATGAACAGCTTTTGGGGCAATCAAAAGAAATATGAAAACACCTTCGCTTCTTTGCTCAATGGCGAAATCAAACAACATTGGTTTTCGGCGCAAGTGGGCAAATATAGCAGCAGTTTGGAAGCGCGTATGTATCCCAACGCGATTGACCAGACCGTTTACACCGAGCTGATTAAAGCCGTTCACGACCATTTGGGCACCTTGCAAAAGTTCCTGACTTTGAAGAAAAAGATGTTAGGTTTGACCAATTATAGCTACGACGACATCTATGCTTCCGCTGTGAAATCCGTATCCAAAACCTACACCTACGACGAAGCCAAACAAATCATCCTGAATGCTTTGAAACCTATGGGCAAAGACTACACCGACATCATCACCAAAGCCTTCAACGAAGGTTGGATAGATATCTATCCCAACAAAGGTAAAGAATCAGGTGCCTATTCTTCAGGCTTGTTTGGCGTGCATCCTTACATCAAAATGAATTACAATGGCGACTACAATGCCCTCTCCACCCTCATCCACGAGTTGGGACACACCATGCACAGCTACTATTCCTGCAAAAACCAACCGTATGCCACTTCGAGCTACGAAACTTTCTTAGCAGAAATCGCTTCCACCTTCAACGAAAACCTCTTGATGCAATACATCCTGAAGTCTGAGACCGACGATTTGTTCAAAATCTATATCCTCGACCAATATTTGGACGGTGCGCGTGCCACTATCTTCCGCCAAACCTTGTTTGCCGAGTTCGAACTTGCCATGCACACCCAAGTGGAACAAGGACAATCGCTCACAGCCGAATTTCTCGATGCTAAATATTTAGAGCTGACCAAACTCTATTATGGTGAAGCCAAAGGCGTGATGAAAGTGCCCGATTACATCCAAAATGAATGGAGCTATATTCCTCATTTCTACATGAATTATTATGTCTATCAATATTCCACAGGTTTGATTGCCTCCATGGCGTTGAGCGAAAAGGTGTTGAATGGCACCCCCTCCGACCGCGACCGCTACGTGGGTATGTTGAGTGCCGGTGGCAACGACTATCCCTTGAACATCCTCCGCAAAGCAGGGGTTGACATGACCAAAGCCGATGCCTACAACGCTGCTTTCGCCAATTTCGACAACTTGGTGAACCAAATGGAAGCCTTGTACAACAAATTGAATGCGGAAGGGAAATTTAATAAATAAAAGAACCAAATTCCAAATACCATATTCCAAGAAAAAAACCACGCTTTGCCATTCGTAATTCGCTAATTCGTAACCTGTCCCGTACACGAACCTAGCGAGTGTCGGGGTTCGTAGTACTTCTTGGAATTTGGAGCTTGGAATTTGGATCTTGGTTCTTTCTTTTTGGGCGCATCCCCCGAGAAAATCGGGGGTCGGGCTTTCCTCTCCAATTCCTCGCGCCTGAAAAGCGGCGCTGTGGGATTTCCGTTCCAATCCCTTGCGCGCGTGCCAACTCGCTATCCTCTGGACTCTTAATCAATCATTTCCTTATCTTCTGCTATGCGAAGTTTGCAACTTCGCATTCTTTAATTTGTAGTTTCCAACTACTACCCGCAGTTCATATCACACTTATAAACTCTCCAGCCCTGAAAGGGCATTATTCATCAACGCAGGGTGCAGCCCTGCTTTTTTATCACATCTAAAAACTCCTCAGCCCTGAAAGGGCGTAATACACTAACGCAGGGTGAAGCCCTGATCTGTTATCCGAACTTTGCAACTTCTCACCCGAACCTCAAACATTTAAAATGATAAAAAAACCTTCTCCCATCCTCCCCAACCTTAATAGAACACCCAATCACCATCACCCCCAACCTTCTAAACCTTCTCTTTCCCATTCCCTCTAAACCCCGCTAGGGGTGAAATGTTTGTAGCCCCGACATTCATGTCGGGGAAAAAATGCCCCCCCCTCTCTCCTAAGCCCCTTTAGGGGCGAAATATAATATATTGTTTCAAAAAAGAAAACGCAGAGTTCGGAAATACAATGATGCTGAATCTCTTTTATCTTCTATTATTAAACTTAGCAATCAATTCTATATGCTGTATTGCATTTTGATTAAATTCAAATGACAGCGATTCATTTAAAAAAAATGCGGCAGTACCGAAACTTCCCTTTTCAAAGTATGAATAACCTAATCCTCTAAATGATGTTGCCTGTTGTTTATTTGTTCTATATGGTCTATAATCCATTGCTCGACAATAATATTTAATTGCCTCATCAAAATACGCATTATTTTTTGATGAAATTCCAAGTTGTTTGTAAGCTAACCCCATTTCATTCAGTAACATTGGATTGTCTGACTCTAACTCGAGCCCTTTTTGTAAATATTTAATAGCTTCATGATATTCTGACTATTTCGGAGTAAACCATGCCAGTGATTCCGGAGCAAAGTATGCCAGTGATTCCGGAGTAAACCCTGCCACAAAAAGCATAAAAATAAGGCAGGGATAAAAAAGTCAGAAAATAAAAAACCTGACATTCTGGCATG
>CAIOJS010000132.1 GCA_903858655.1 uncultured bacterium
GGTTAGACATTGCAGTTGGACCAGTTGAAATGGCTAACCACCGCTTACAGCAGGCTGAATTGTCAGGAAAAGCAATTTTAGGGAGTATATTGGACCCTCCATTCGAACACAAAACATTTGATACAATCATAGCCATCGGCTGCTTGCATCATACTGGTGATATGAGATTGGCGATAGATCGTTGCTGGGAATTGCTACGACCTGATGGCAAATTAATCTTCATGGTATATTATGCATATTCTTATCGCCGATTAAGAATTGCGTTTAAGACAACAATGAGCTATTTTTTTAGACAACTAGGTGATTATCGTGGAGTTGTTGGAATTAGCGGAGCATTCGAGCGAGCGGCATATGATAAGAATTCAGCGGGGGCATGCGCCCCACATACGGATTGGATTTCTGTAAAATCTCTTGCAAGTTTTTGTAATCGTTTTAAAAAATTCGAAGCGCGCAGAGAGAACATCGATCAAGAACCACCATTTCAAATGATATCGCGAAAGAAATTGCTTGTTACGCCATTGCCGCATATTATTGGTCTTGATTTATATGTAACAGCTGTTAAATAAGGTAAATATTTTGATGAATGTTCTATTTCTTTATAATGCTACGCAAACATTTACCAATACTGTTTTCGAACATCTCGATTGTTTTTCGCAATACTCCGCAAACAGGGTGTTCTTCTGCCATCAGGATCAATATAAGAAATTTAACGTTGATTTGTCTAGATTCGATGTCGTTATTATCCACTTTTCGGTGAGGTTACCCTATGATCAGGTAGCTGATTCCACTTCAGAAGCTTTGTCTAGTTACTCAGGACTCAAGGCGCTTTTCATTCAGGACGAGTATGATTATACAAGACGTTCCTATTATTGGATAAAGCGGCTAGGTATCCATCTTGTGTTCACCGTTGTCCCAACTGAAGGAATTGCACGTGTTTATCCGCCGGAGGAGTTTCCCGATGTGCGGTTTGTCTCTAATATTACAGGTTATGTGCCCGAAAAACTGCCACTTGGCACCGATTCATGTCCACCTTCTGCACGGGAGCTAATTGTGGGCTACAGAGGACGTCCTTTGCCGGTACGGTACGGTGAATTAGGACAGGAGAAAGTGGAAATCGGGCGAATGGTAAAACGGTATTGTGAATCACATAGCATTCGCCACGACATTGCTTGGACTGAAGAAGAAAGAATTTACGGCCCGAAGTGGTATGAATTTATGGCGACATGCCGGGCGATGCTTGGTTCAGAAAGTGGAAGCAACGTATTCGATTGGGACGGCTCCATGGATAATTACATTAAAAGCTTCCGCGGTGCCAATCCAGCTGCAACAGAAGAGGGTATCTATCACCAGGTCGTTAAGCCACTGGAAATCACGGGATTAATGAATCAGGTGTCCCCTCGCATATTTGAAGCACTCGCACATAAAACGGTGCTGGTCCTTTTTGAAGGAAACTATTCCGGGGTTATCATCCCCGAACAACACTTTATCCCACTCAAAAAGGATGGTAAAAATCTTGAAGATGTCTTTACACTGCTTCAGGATGGAAAGTACGTGGATGCAATGGCTGAAAGAGCTTACCGGGATATCATTGCCTCCGGTAAATATAGCTACCAGGCATTTGTACAAATGGTAGACAGAGAGATGGAAGCAAGCACTACCATGCACAAGAATAAAAAATATTTTCCTGAGTCATTGA
>CAIOJS010000133.1 GCA_903858655.1 uncultured bacterium
AAGAGGCTATATCCGATCATAAATATCAAAAATAGCAATGTTAAAGAATCGTCACCCATCAAAGCATGATTGACAAACTACTAGTAGACTGTCAAACATGCTTTGATGGGTGATTTGGTATGATCTGTCTCAGCGAGGAGGCAGAAATGACCAAAAAATATGTTGTAAAATTGAACAAGGCCGAACAAGAGATGCTGAAAAGCCTTACCACAACCGGAACACAGCGAGTTCGCAAAATTGCTTATGCGAATGTTCTTTTGAATGCTCATGCTGGTTGGCTCGACCAACAAATTAGTGAAGCATTGAGAGTCAGTGTACCAACGATTGAGAGGCTGCGGCAGCGTTTTGTAGAAGAAGGTATTGAAGGTGTGTTGACCCCACGCCGGGTTACTCGTAAATACCAACATTTGCTGGATGGCGCACAAGAAGCTCATCTGATTGCACTGGCTTGTGGACGTGCACCGGCTGGGCATCGACGTTGGAGCCTGCGTTTGCTGGCCAATGAAATGGTAAAGTTGGAGTATGTTGACGAGATTTCTCACGAAACCGTACGTAACGTGATGGATGGAAACGAGCTGAAACCTTGGCTGAAAGAAGAATGGTGCATTCCCCCAGAACAAAATGCGGAATTTGTGTATCACATGGAAGACGTTTTGGATGTTTACCAGCGTCCTTTTGACCCTAATCGGCCCCTGGTTTGCTTTGATGAAACGCCAGTTCAACTCATCAGCGAAACTCGTCAAACCATTTTGATGCAACCGGGCCAACTCGAACGTTATGATTATGAATATTGTCGACAGGGAAGCGCCAACTTGTTTATATTCTTTGCACCGCTCCAAAACTGGCGACATGTGAAAGTAACTGAACATCGAACAAAAAAGGATTGGGCCTGGTGTATGCATGATCTGGTTTTTAAATACTTTCCGAATGCCGAGCGATGTGTTTTGGTTGAAGACAATTTGAACACTCATTCACCGGCTGCTCTGTATGAGGTATTTGAGCCTGCCAAAGCAAAGAGCATTCTTGATCACCTGGAATTCCATTTCACCCCCAAACATGGTAGCTGGCTCGATATGGCTGAAATTGAATTCAGCGTACTTGGCCGCCAATGCTTACACGGGTATATCCCAGATATCGACACTCTGGCACGTGAAACATTGGCCTGGGAGAATGAACGCAATGGCAAAGGAGCTACAGTGGATTGGCGTTTCACTACTGCCGATGCTCGTATCAGGCTGAAGAGGCTATATCCGATCATAAATATCAAAAATAGCAATGTTAAAGAATCGTCACCCATCAAAGCATGATTGACAAACTAGTAGGTTGAATGAAGTTGTGCCATCTTCATAGCTTCTTCTTTCCGACGCTTGTTGGTGTTAGTATAATCGCCAGCTGACTTAGCTTCAAAGAAAATCGGGATATCTCCTTCCTTAGCGTCTTTCGGCATAATGACCGTATCAATCGGGATGTTGATGCTTTTAGGGCTACTTTCGAGCTTGACAGGGACATTCATTCGGAAAGAAAATGTCCCGGCGGGCATAGTGTTAAAACGTATGGTATTACTACTATGGATTTGCCGGTATTGACGTTCTTCGAGCCACACTTTAATTATAGCTAATTGACGTTTCTCTTGAGCATTACGGATTATCGGATTCGCAACGGCGCCACACAGACGATCTGCAACGATAGTTGCAGCACGATGGATCTCTGTATCTTTCGGTGGTTCCTCCCGACCAAGCCAGACAAAGATATCGGGGTCTGCCATCTTCTCAATGATGGTACCGATCTTGCCTAAGTCACGTTCAAGGTCTACACCAGGCATTTGAGGAGGAAGGCGCTTGTCTCTTTCCATACATTTCACAAGATTGACTGATATCCCAGCAAGCCCAATAAGCCGGTCTACTGCGAGAGGAGGGCATGTGGACATCCGCAATGTTGAGAGTATCTCTGGATGATTCCGCATTATAACTGGTTGGATGTTAGCCATATTTTCTGTATAGTGAAGAGCAGCTTCAACATCCTGGGTCGTCTGAATGCGAGTTGTGCGAAAAGCTTGAGGTGCAAACTTCATGAACCAGTCGTTATACATATCTACTGATTGTGCTATATCAGCTTTCCAATGATTTGGCTTGTCGAGA